>NZ_JAFFZF010000059.1:0-22108 GCF_016924115.1 Gordonia sp. BP-119 | reverse complement strand
ACCCGGCCGGGCCACGGTCTTCGTGTAGAAATCCGACACCGTTTCAGGGTCTCGGAGTGGTCACCGGCCGGGAAGGCTCACACAAACCAGCATCCCCTGCAGGACGCCGATCCACCCCCATTAGGGTCCTGGCGAGACACGTTGCGGCCCTTCGTGGCTCGCTTCGCGCGCACCTCAGGGAGCATAGGTCGCGCTCAACGCCTCAGGGAGCATTGGTCGTGCTCAACGCTTCTCAGTCCTCAGGGAGCGGGATCCGATGTCGCCAGACTCAAGCAGAAGCCGGGCCCACCAGCCGTTCGGCGGCGTCGACACCGGCGGCGAGGACGATGTGCAGGACCGTCAGCAGCGGCACGTCGTCGAGCTGGCTCGCCGGAAACGTGTAGTACTGCAACACATCTGTGGTGACCCCCGCACGGTCGGAGCGTCGGAGGCTGCCGAAGCTGAGCTGGGCGGCGCACGCCTCGACGTCGTCCCGGAGCGTCGGGGTGTTGGGCAGGTCCATCGCAACCATCTGCGTCAGGGCCAGTACGTCGAGCCCGTCGGCCAGCGTGAGCACGCGGATGGAGGCACGCGTCGGACCGACCTGCACGACGAGGGAGTCGGCGTCGGGTCGGTCGACGGGACCGAGTTCGGCGACGATCTGCGCGGTCCGGTCGAGGAGCGCGGCGGCGTCGGTCACGACGGCTTCACCCCGCCGAATCGCCGGTCGCGCGATGCGTATTCGAGGCAGGCTGCCCACAGGTCACGCCGGTCGAAGTCCGGGAAGAGCTTCTCCTGGTAGACCATCTCGGCGTACGCCGACTGCCACAGCAGGAAGTTCGAGATCCGCTGCTCCCCCGACGGACGCAGGAACAGGTCGACGTCGGGCATGTCCGGCTCGTCCAGGTACCGCGCGAAGGTCGACTCCGAGATGCGCTCCGGGTCGATCTCGCCGCGCGCCGCGCGTCGCGCGATCTCCCGTGCGGCGTCGGCGATCTCGGCACGACCGCCGTAGTTGACGCACATCGTGAGCGTCATGACGGTGTTGTCGCGGGTCATCTCCTCGGCGATCTCGAGTTCCCGGATCACGCTGCGCCACAACCGGGGTCGGCGTCCGGCCCAGCGCACCCGGACGCCCATCTCGTGCATCTCATCGCGTCGACGGCGGATGACGTCGCGGTTGAAGCCCATGAGGAACTTCACCTCGTCGGGGCTGCGCGACCAGTTCTCGGTGGAGAACGCGTAGGCGGAGAGCCAGCCGACCCCCAATTCGATACAGCCGCAGACGGTGTCCATCAACACGGCCTCGCCGCGCTTGTGCCCCTCGGTGCGCGGGAGCCCGCGATCGGTGGCCCAGCGCCCGTTCCCGTCCATCACCAGCGCCACGTGCTTGGGCACGAACTCGGCGGGGATCGCCGGGGGCCGGGCACCGCTCGGATGTGGACCGGGGGGACGGACATCCGTCCGGAGGCTCGCGGCCTTGCGTCCCTTCGCCGAACTACCCGGCCGCAACGCCATCGTCGACCCTCCTCACGCCCGTGTCCACACCCGTCTCCATCAGCCTATGAGGGGCGGTGCGTTCGATCAGCGGCAGGGTTCGGAGCTGGCGTTCCAGATGCCACTGCAGATGCGCGGCGGTGAGTCCGCTGGCCTGGCGACGCAGCGACGGCGTGGCGTCGACGACCTCATCCCACCGACCGCGGAACAGGGCTTCCATGAGGTCGAGCACGCCGGGCGAGGGGGTCGCCGATCCGGGTGGCCGGCACGGCAGACAGACGGCGCCGCCGGCGGCGACGTGGAAAGCGCGGTGGGGGCCGGGCGTCGCGCACCGCGCGCACTCCTCGAGCGCCGGCATCCAGCCCGCGCTGTACATCGCGCGCAGCAGGTAGGCGTCGAGGATCAGTTCTCGCGGCCGGCGGTCGTCGGCCAGCGCGGCCAGCGCCCCGACCGTCAGCCGGTGCAGCTGACGGGTGGGCGCTCGTTCCTCGCCTGCGAGCCGTTCGGCGGTCTCAAGGACCGCGCAGGCCGTGGTGTAGCGCCCGTAGTCGGCGACGATGGCGTCGGCGAAGGCGTGCAGGCTGTGGACCTGGGTGACCACGTCGAGGCTGCGGCCGGGATACAGATGTACGTCGATATGGGCGAAGGGTTCGAGCCGGGCGCCGAACTTCGACCGCGTCCGCCGCACGCCCTTGGCGACCGCGCGCACGAGACCGTGTTCGGCGGTGAGCAGCGTGATGATGCGGTCGGCTTCGCCCAGCTTGTGCTGGCGCAGCACGACGGCCTCATCCCGGTAGAACCTCACCGCGACATTCTCCCATCGGGTACCGACACGACGTGCCCCGACATGCCCGCCGGCCTACCCCGGATCGATGTCGAACGAGGTCAGCGGCCGCAGCAGCGAGCGCTTCTTCTCGACGTGACCACCCATCCGGTCGAGGATCGACGTCAACGCCTCGATGGCCTCGACGATGTAGGGCCCCTTGTTCAGCATCACGCCCTCCGCACGCCGGCTCATCGCGGCGTCGGTGACCTCGGCCCGGGACGGCACGCCCTTCTTGGCCAGTCCGTCGAGCACCTGCGTCGCCCAGATGACCGGCACATGCGCTGCCTCACACAGCCAGAGGATCTCCTCCTGCACTTCGGCGAGCCGGCCGAACCCGACCTCGACGGCGAGGTCGCCGCGAGCGATCATGACCCCGACCGCGTCCCAGCGCATCGCCTCGAGCAGCATCTGCGGGAGCGACTCGAAGGCCGCCCGGGTCTCGATCTTCAGCACGATGCCCACATCGGACGCACCGCGACGGTTCAGTTCGCCGATGAGGTCGGCCACGTCCTCCGGCGACCGGACGAACGAGCAGTTCACCATGTCGGCATGTGCCGCGACGAACTCGAGGTCATCGCGGTCCGACGCGGTGAGCGCCGGGATGTGCAGTGTCGTGTCCGGGAGGTTGATGCCTTTCTCGGCGCGGAGTTTCGTCCCGTCCGGCGCGGCACGCTCGACGTCGACCACGATCTCGCCATCGACCTTCTCCCGCACTCGCCCGGCGATCTTGCCGTCGTCGAACAACACCCGATGGCCCGCCTCGACGTCGTCGAAGGCGTCCCCGAGCTCGCATCCGATCCGGTGCGGCCCGGTCCGGGTCGCCGGGGTCGGCGTGAGGTCGCGCTGCAACCGGAGCTCGTCACCGGTGCGCACGAGCAGATGCTGACGCTTCTCGGGCAGATCGTCGACGACGATCGGAGCGGCGTCGGCAGAGCCCGACAACCCGATCGGCGTACCCGTCTCGTAGTAGACGGTGCGATCGCATTCGACGTCGATCCCCGCCTCGGACACCGCGACCACCTCGAGTCGCCGTCGGCGACCACGAGCGTCCCGTAGGCGCAACCGGTCTCCCTGCACGACGTCGGCGAGTGCGCGTACCGGGATGACCGCGTCGATGCCGTCGGGCAGGCGTGCGCCGGGGTCGAACGGTGCGGCACTGAGCCGCACCCGCGACCGCCGTTCGACGGTGCCATCGTCGGCGCGGACCGGTTTGACCTTGATCACCTTCGGTCCCGGTTCGAGCGGGCCGGTGCGCAACTTCGGACCGGCGAGATCCATGGCCACCCGCACCCGGCCGGGTAGAGCACGCACCGACTCGATCATCCGCGCCCATTCGGCCGGGCCGTCGTGTGCGCAGTTCACCCGCGCGACGTCCATTCCGGCGGCACCCATGGCGCGGACGAGGTCGGGGTCGTCGGCGGCCTGGGTCGGCATCGTGACCATCACACGGGTGGCCCGCTCGCCGTGCTCGTCACCGGGTCCGTCGGCGATGGCGTCATCGCCGCCACCGGGGTGCACGCGCCCGAGGAGCCGGTCGCGATTACGCGTCAGGGTCCGCACCCCGCCCGCGAGGTCACCCCAGATCGGATGCCGGGTGCGACCCTCGGCCAAGGCGTCCACCGTTTCGATCACCGTCTCGATCCACGAATAGACGATCGACTCCATCCGGCCGAGACTCGACAGTCCGTGCGCGGACATCGACTCCTGCAGCGGACGCAGATCGCGGCGTCGTACCGCGACGTAGTGCACGAGGTTGCGGGCGCTGTCCCGGTGCTGGTCGGCGACGGCGGCGATGAGCGATTCGGCCTGCACCTCGGCGCGGTCGAGGTCGTCGCGCAGTTCGTGCAGGGCCGAGGACAATTCGGGGATCGACATGACGACGGGGGTACCCATCCGGCCACCGTGTCAGACCCAGGTGAACGGTCGGGGCGAGGCGGCGCCGCCCGTGTCAGCCGGCGTTGACGATCTTGTCCAGCTTCGGCGGCAGCGTCATCCCACCCGGGTATCGGTGCCAGCCCTTGCGGTCGTAGAACTTGGTGCCGAGCAGACCGAGGAGCACGCCGACGAGCAAGCCGATGAAGCACTGGATGATCGATCGGCCCAACCCCGCCGACAGGTCGGCGTCGAAGTACAGGACCGCACGCACACCGAGGTAGATCACGTGCATCGGCTCGATCGCGGCGATCCACTCGAAGAGGCGGGGACTCGCCTCCAGCGGTAGCGTCCCGCCCGACGACGGCAGGCCGAACACCACGAAGAAGAGCAGATTGAACAGCAGACCGGGGTTGCCGAACACCGCCATCATCGCGCTCGCGCTCACGCCGACGGCGAAGATGCCGAGGACCGAGAGCATCCAGAGCACGAAGCCGTTCGGGATCGACGTCCCGACCATCGCGCCGACGGCGATGAACAAGGTCGAGAGCACCACCGCGACCAGGAACATGATCGTCCACTTCGCCGCGAGCGTCGCCCACCGGCTGATCGCGAGCCGCTCGCGCAGCTGATAGAACGGCCCGTATTCGATGGGGGTCTGGCCGAGCATGCCGTCGACCACGATGCTGACCATCATCGCCCCGGTGAAGCCGGCGAGCACGAGCAGCAGGGTCAGGTAGAACGCTGACAATCCATTGCCCGCACCCTCCGGGAGCGGAGTCGGCTCGGACACCTCGACGGCCACCGGGCTCGCGAGCGCGAGCTGCGCCGCGCCGGTGAAGGTGATGTCGTTGCGCTCGAGCTGGGTACGCACCTGTTCGGTCAGCTGCGCGCCCACCTGCTCGTTGACCCGTTCACGGACCTGATCGGCGAGGGTGGTGGTGATCGACGACGCGAACGCCCCGGAGCCCCGGTTGATGAAGATGTCGATGGTCGGTTTCGCCGGTTCGGCGGTGAGGACCGTCGACCGGCCCAGTGCGACCGCCCGATTCGTGAAATTGGACCCGACGACGATGACGCCGTACACCTTGCCGCTGTTGAGTTCGGACAGCGCGGTCGAGCGGTCGGTGCGGGTCACGACGATCCCATTCTGCGCCGCCGAGGAGATGATGCCCTCGGCGACCTGGTCGCCGAAGTTCTGCGGCGTGGACTGTCCGTCTGCGTTCTGCACCTCACCACCCGCGTCCTCCTGCACCAGGGCGACGGGGAAGTCGTGGAGGTGACGCTGCGGGTCGACCACCGCCGCCATGTACAGCGCGGCCATCAGCGAGAACATCACTGCGACGAGAGCCAACGGTGCCAGCCAGAAACGCGGCGATCCGAGGACGCCGGCGATCGTGCGACCGGTCGGCTGGTCGGTGTCTGGCGCCTCGTGCGCTCCCCTACCGGTATCGTCCCCCGGCTGTTGTGGCGATTCGTGCGTTCCCATCGGCGTACCTCCCCGCAGGCCGCCCCTGCCGGCGCCAGGCCGTCAGGAACACGCTGCTAGAAACCCAATCGACGCAACTGCTTGGGGTCGCGTTGCCAGTCCTTGGCGACCTTCACGTGCAGATCCAGGTACACCTTGGTGCCCAGCAGCCGCTCGATCTGTGCGCGGGCAACTGTACCGACCTCCTTCAGACGCGCGCCCTTGCGGCCGATGATGATGCCCTTCTGGCTGTCGCGTTCGACGAACAGCACGGCGTGGACATCGACCATCGGCGGTAGGTCGGGGTCGCGGTCCTCACGATCGATGACCTCTTCGATGACGACGGCCAGCGAGTGCGGCAGCTCGTCGTGCACCCCCTCGAGCGCGGCCTCGCGGATGAACTCCGCCATCAGCACCTGTTCGGGTTCGTCGGTGAGTTCGCCGTCCGGGTAGAACGCGGGGCCTTCCTCCATGAGGCTCACGAGCACGTCGGACAGCACGTCGAGCTGCTTGCCCGACTTCGCCGACACCGGAATCACTTCCGAGTCCGGCCCGAGTACCTGCGACAGTGCGAGCAGCTGTTTGGCGACCTGCTCCGGCCCGACCCGGTCGATCTTGGTGACCACCCCGACGATCGTCGTGCGCGGCGCCATCTCGCGGACCTGCGAGATGATCCACCGGTCACCCGGACCGATGGCCTCGTCGGCCGGTATGCAGACTCCGATCACGTCGACCTCGGAGTAGGTGTCGCGGACGAGGTCGTTCAGGCGCTGACCCAGCAGGGTGCGCGGTCGGTGCAGGCCCGGGGTGTCGACGAGGATCAGCTGGGCGTCGGGCCGGTTGACGATCCCGCGGATGGTGTGGCGGGTGGTCTGCGGACGATTCGAGGTGATCGCGATCTTCTCGCCGACCAGGGCGTTGGTGAGCGTGGATTTGCCGGTGTTGGGCCGGCCCACGAAACAGACGAAGCCCGAACGGAACTCAGGCATCCGCGCGCCCCAGCCGCTGCTGAGGACGACCCGCGGTGTCGGTGAGGACCGCATAGGCCTCCGGGCTCAGCTCGTGCAGGGTGTCCAGGCCCGGGTCGCCGGCGTCACCGTTGACGACGACCGCCGCCTCGAAGGAGCGGGCGCCGCTCGAGATCGCCGACGCCACCGCGACCTGGAGTCCGGTGAGGGTCAGCGAGCGGGTCCGCACGTCGGCCCCGGCGTAGGTGCGACCGTCGCCGTCCCGGACCGCCGCGCCCGAGGGCGACTCGGCGCGCGCCAGCGCACCTCGGGCGAGCACCACGAGCTTGCGATCCTCGTCGGAGAGGGTCTCGGTCACTGGTTCATCCTTGCTCTCGACTCGCCTGCGCGCTCCTGGCCGGCGGTGTCCGTGTCCTGGTCCTCGTGGGCGTTGCCCGTGGTGCGCTCGGCACGTCCCTGCGATCGACTCGACTGCCCGCCGTGCTCGTCGCGTCGGGAATCCTCGTCCGGGTCGGGGACCCGGGTGACCAGCACCGTGATGATGCGTTGGCGCCCTTGGCGATTGGGCCCACCCTCGGCCACCAGCTGCAGCCCGTGCGACTCGACCCGGGCGCCGGGCAGTGGCACCCGCCCCAGTTCCAGACCGACGAGTCCGCCGACCGTCTCGACCTCTTCCTCGGCGATCTCGACACCGAACAGCTCGCCGAGATCCTCCACCGGCAGTCGTGCCGACACCCGGTACGACCCGTCGCCCAGGTCTTCGACCGGTGCGAGTTCGTCGATGTCGTACTCGTCGGTGATCTCGCCGACGATCTCCTCCAGCACGTCCTCGATGGTCACCAGCCCGGCGATGCCGCCGTACTCGTCGACGAGCATCGCCATGTGGTTGCGCTCGCGCTGCATGTCGGCGAGGACCCGGTCCAGTGGCTTGGAGTCGGGGATGAACTCGGCCTCGCGCATCACGTCGACCACGCGGAGGGTCGTGGGATCGATCCGCTGGGCGACCGTGCGCGCCACCAGATCCTTGAGGTACACGATGCCCAGGACGTCGTCGGTGTTCTCCCCGATCACCGGGATCCGCGAATGTCCGGACCGCGTCGCGAGACTCGTGGCCTGCAGCGCGGTCTTGTCAGCCTCGATCCACACCATCTCCGGGCGCGGGACCATCACCTCGCGGGCACTGGTGTCGCCGAGGTCGAAGACCGACTGGATCATCCGGCGCTCGTCGGCCGCGACGACGCCCGAGGCCTCGGCCAGGTCGACGACCTCGCGCAACTCGACCTCGGTGGCGAACGGACCGTTGCGGAACCCGCGACCCGGGGTGAGGGCGTTACCGATCAGGATCAACAGCCGGGTCAGCGGTTTGAGCAGCACGCCGAGCGCGAACAACAGGTACGACGACGACAGCGCGATCGTGTACGCGTGCTGCCGGCCGAGCGTGCGGGGGCCGACGCCGACGGCGACGTACGAGACGACCGTCATGGCGGCGATGGCCACCGCCAGTCCCCCGCCGACGCCGATCAGCTGCGTCGCGGCGACCGCGACGAGCGCGACCGCCGCGGTCTCGCACACGACTCGGAGCAGCACCACGAGGCCGACATAGGTCGCACGCGCCTCGAGGATGCCCGCCAGGCGGCGCGCACCGGCCCGCCCTTCCCGGACCATGTCGTCGACCCGGGCGTTCGACACCGTCGACACCGCGGTGTCGACGGCCGCGAAGACGCCGCCCACCACGATCAACACGACTGCCGCCACGATGAACCAGTAGTCGGAGGTCACCCTCGGTCCTCCTCGGACCGCGACTGCTCGGGCACCGACTGGGCACCGGGGGTCGGTGAATCTCCCTCGGCTCCGGTGAACCCGATGTTGGACAGCAGCCGGGAATCGCGGTCGGTCTGTCGTTGCTCCTGGGCGCGACGGTGACGTTCGGCGTAGAACGCGTCGAGGATGCGGTTCTGCAGTCCGAACATCTCGCGCTCCTCCTCCGGCTCGGCATGGTCGTAGCCGAGGAGGTGGAGCACTCCGTGGATGGTCAGCATGGCGAGCTCGTGCTCGAAGGACCGCTTGGCCTCGCGCGCCTGTTTCCGGGCGAAGTCCGGGCACAACACGATGTCCCCGAGAATCGCCGGACCCGGGTCGGTCGCATCCGGCCGGCCGCCGGGCACCAGTTCGTCCATCGGGAAACTCATGACATCGGTCGGACCGGGCAGGTCCATCCACTGGACGTGCATGTCGGCCATGGTGTCCTCGTCGACACACAGCACCGACAGCAATGCGGCCGGGTTCACGTCCATCGCGGTGACCGCGAAACGCGCGGCGTCGATGATCAACTCGGCCGGGACCTCGACCCCGGATTCGTTGGCCAGTTCGATGCTCATGAGCGACGACCCTGCGCCGCTGCCCGGCGTGCGGCGCGATTGCCGCCGATGGCCGTGTTGGGCAGACCCCGCTGCGCCTCCTCGGCTCGCCCGTAGGCGTCGACGATGTCGGCGACCAGGCGGTGCCGGACCACGTCCTGGCTGGTGAGGCGGGCGAAGTGGATGTCGTCGATGCCCTCGAGGATCTCCGACGCGGCGAGGAGACCGCTGCGGGCGCCGCCGGGCAGGTCCACCTGCGTTACGTCACCGGTCACGACGACCTTGGAACCGAAACCGAGGCGCGTGAGGAACATCTTCATCTGCTCGCTCGTGGTGTTCTGCGCCTCGTCGAGGATGATGAACGCGTCGTTCAGGGTGCGGCCGCGCATGTAGGCCAGCGGCGCGACCTCGATGACCCCGGCCGCCATCAGCTTCGGGATCGCGTCGGGGTCCATCATGTCGTGCAGCGCGTCGTACAGCGGGCGCAGGTACGGGTCGATCTTCTCGCTCAGCGTGCCCGGCAGGAAGCCGAGACGTTCGCCGGCCTCGACCGCCGGCCGCGTCAGGATGATGCGGTTGACCGACTTCGACTGCAGCGCCTGCACGGCCTTGGCCATGGCCAGATAGGTCTTGCCGGTGCCGGCCGGGCCCAGTCCGAAGACGATGGTGTGCTCGTCGATCGCGTCGACATAGTGCTTCTGGTTGAGTGTCTTGGGCCGAATCGTCTTGCCGCGGCGCGACAGGATGTCCAGTGACAGCACGTCGGCGGGCGATTCCTCGGTGCCGTCGGACAGCATCGAGACGCTGTGCCGGACGAGATCTGGTGTCAGCGGGGTTCCGCGCCCGACGAGGTCGACGAGTTCGGCGATGACGCGCTCGGACGCGGCTACCTCGGCGGGTTCACCGGTCAAGGTCACCTGGTTGCCGCGGACGTGGATGTCGGCGGGCAGGAGCTGCTCGAGGGTACGCAGGTTGACGTCACTCGCGCCGAGCAGCCCGAACACGACTCCGGGAGAGACTTCGACAGTGGATGTGACCCCAGACCGGCGCGGCTGCGTACGGCTGGATTGCCCGCTCTGGTCGGGGTTGTCGTCACTCACGTATGAAATCACTCCTGGTGTTCTGGTCCGGATGGATGTTCGGTTCTGGATGCGGCGCCCCCGGACGACGCGGTCGCGGCGGCTGGGGTGTGGTCAGTGTATCGCGGTGCAACAGCCGATCAGCAGGCAATATTTCCGTCAGATCCCGAGCACGCGGATCGTCTGTCGCGTGCCGACGCTGCGCGGGTCGACGAAGGCGTCGTGCCCCTCACCGGGGACGACGATGAGTTCGGCGGACTGTCCGCGTGCGATCGCGGCGTCGACGTACCGGCGGCTGGACTCGACCGGGATCAGGTCATCGGCGTCGCCGTGGATCGCGACGACGTGGGCGTCGACCACCGGTGCCAGCAGTGGTGAGGCGTCGGAGTAGCGGCGCGGCGACTCGCTGAACGGCCGACCCATGAACGCCCGCACCGACTCCCGGTCCGCTGCGCCGACGGTGTCGAGCACGGCCGCCTGGGCGATCACGGTGGTGATGGTGGCCGTGGCGGTCCGGGCTCCGAGCTGACCGACGGCCCAGACCGCGAGCTGACCACCCGCGGAATGCCCGACGACCGCGGTCGAGGCGAAGTCGACAGCGCCGGGCGGGAGCAGGTCGCGGACGGGACCGTCCAGGGCACCGAGCGCGTCGAGGACATCCCGGCCGGTATTCGGCCACCCGCCGCCCTCTTCACCCACCCGGCGGTACTCGATGTTCCACACCGCCGCCCCGCGTTCGGCGAGCATCCGGGCGATCGCGGTCTGGGTCGTCGACCCGAACTCGACAGACCAGGACCCGCCGTGGACAAGCACCACGAGCCGCGTCGGCGTCGCGGCGTCGAGCCCCTCGGAAGGCACGTACAGGTGCCCGAATTGGGAAGGCGCAGAGCCGTATTCGATCTTGGTCCGACGCACCGAACGGCGTCCGACGACACTCATCGGGCCCACCGGCGGGTGAGCACCCCGATCGCACCGAGGGCCACCGCGGCGGCCGTCGACGTACGCAACACCTCGGGGCCGAGCACGACCGAGTGCGCACCGAGCGCGGTCAGGTCGGCGACCTCGCCGGCGTCGAGTCCGCCCTCGGGCCCGACCACGAGCAGGATCTCGGTGGCGTCGGCGAGGGGTAGCCGGGCCAGGGGCTGCGCGGCTTCCTCGTGCAGGACGGCGACGACCCCTCCCCGCGCGACGACGTCCGCGCAGCGGGCCCGGACGTCGATGGTGGTCGCGAGGTCGGTGATCTCCGGAATCCATGGTCGACGGCTCTGTTTGGCAGCTGCCGAGGCCGCGGCCCGCCATTTGGCAACGCCCTTGTCCGCCTTGCCCGTCCACCGCGACACGCACCGCAGCGCCTGCCACGGCACGATGACGTCGGCGCCGGCCTCGGTGGCGAGGTCGACCGCGAGCTCGGACCGCTCCGACTTCGGGAGCGCCTGCACCACGGTCACCTGCGGGGTCGGGCGAGCCTCGAACGCGAGGTCGTGGACGGTCGCCACCAGTGTGTCCTTGGCGGTGATCTCCCGGATCTCGCAACCGCCGACCGAGCCGGCGCCGTCGCCGACGAGGACCCGTTCGCCGACGCCCAGCCGGGCGACGGTGACCGCGTGACGACCCTCGGGACCGCTCAGGATCAGGTCAGCGCCGGGCGCGGGCACGGAGTCCGCCCAGAACAGCGGTGGACTCACCGCGTACCCGCCGTCCCGAACGCGAACATCCACTCGGAGATCGCCGCCGCGGACACCAGGTGCCTACTTCCCGGCGAACGCGTTGCGCAGCCGCGAGAAGAGGCCGCCGGGCGCCGCGGCCGCCGAGGTGTTGACGACCTCGATCTCGTCGGCGGCGATCTTGCGGTACTTCTTCAGTGCTTCGGTCTGCGCCGCATCGAGTCTGGTCGGTACGACGACGTCGAGGTGGACGTGCATGGTGCCGCGCACACCGGAACTGACGTGCGGCATGCCCTGCCCGCGCAGCTTCACGATCTGGCCCGGCTGCGTGCCGGGCGCGACCGTCACGGTGACCGGATCGCCGAGAATCGTCTCCACCTCGAACTCGGCACCGAGCGCGGCGTCGGCCATCGGGACCTTGACGGTGCAGTGCAGGTCGTCTTTGTCGCGCAGGAACACCTCGTGCGGCCGTTCGGCGACCTCGACGTACAGATCGCCGGCCGGGCCGCCGCCGAGACCCACCTCACCCTGCCCGGTGAGGCGAACCCGCATGCCGTTCTCGATCCCGGCGGGGATGCGCACGGTCATCGTGCGTCGCGAGCGGTAGCGTCCGTCGCCGCCGCACTTGTGGCAGGGGTCGGGGATGACCTCGCCGACGCCGTGGCAGGTCGGGCACTCGCGCACGGTCATGACCTGCCCGAGGAAGGAGCGCTGCACCGACTGGATCTCCCCGGCGCCCTTGCAGATGTCGCAGGTGACCGGCTTGCTGTCGCCGTTGGTTCCCGAGCCGGTACACACGTCGCAGAGGACCGCGGTGTCGACGGTGATCTCCTTGGCGACCCCCTTGGCGCACTCGGCGAGATCCAGGGTCACGTTCACCAGCGCCGGCTCACCCGGCTGGACACGGGACTTGGGTCCGCGGCCCGAGCCGAAGCCCCCGCCACCGCCACCGAACGCACCGCCGTTGCCGAAGAACGCCTCGAAGACGTCCCCGAATCCGCCGCCGCCACCGAAACCGCCGAAGCCGCCCGCACCGGCGCCGGCCAGCGGATCACCGCCGGCGTCGACGATGCGACGCTTCTCCGGATCGGTCAGCACCTCGTAGGCGGTGCTGACCTCTTTGAACTCGTCTTCTTTGCCCGGGTTGACGTCGGGGTGCAGCTCCCGCGCCTTCTTGCGGTAGGCGCGCTTGAGCTCCTGATCACTGGCGCCCTTCGCCACTCCCAGGATTGCGTAGTAGTCACGTGCCACGGTTGTAGTGATCCTTCGGTCTCAGTTGGTGCCTGGCGGCGGGTGCTCTCACGATCGCGCGACGCGCGGGTGGACCGGCCGTCCCCGTCGTCGTCCCGGCTCGGTGTCGCGAGCGGCCGCCGTCGACGCTGCGGTATGCCCGACAGCGATCATGGAAAAACAGCGATCATCGTTCGGCGAGCACCTCGCCGATGTACTTGGCAACGGCCGCCACCGAGGCGATGGTTCCCGGATAGTCCATCCGTGTGGGGCCGAGCACACCGACGCCGCCGAACACGGTTCCCGAAGCACCGTACCCTGTCGACACGACCGAGGTGCCACGCAGGTTCTCGGTCCGGGTCTCCTCGCCGATCTGCACCGTGACCTGGCCCATGTCCTGGGTCGTCGCCAAGATCTTGAGCACCACCACCTGCTCCTCGAGCGCCTCGAGAACGGTGTCCATCCCGCCGACGACGGGGGTGAAGTCGGCCGCCGACCGCGCGAGGTTCGACGTGCCGCCGAGCACCAGCCGGTCGTCACCGCGTTCGACGAGGGTCTCCACCAGCACGGTGGCGATGTTGAGGACCGCTCCGCGCAGATCCTCAGGCGCGGAATTGGCGAGCTCGGCCACCGCGGCCGACGCGGCTTCGAGGCGTTTGCCGTGCAGTGCGGCCGAGAACAGATCGCGCAACCGGGCGATCTCGTCCTCATCGTGGTCTTCGTTCAGCGCCACCATGCGCTGTTCGACCCGGCCGTTGTCGACGATGACGACCAGCAGCAGGCGCGACGGCGACAGGGTGACGACCTCGAGGTGACGCACGGTCGCCGCCGACAAGACCGGGTACTGGATGACCGCGACCTGTCTCGTCAGCTGGGCAAGGAGCCGCACCGAGCGCCGGAGCACGTCGTCGAGGTCGACGCCGGAGTCGAGCACCGAGAGGATCGCCCGGCGCTCGGCGGCCGACAGCGGCTTGATCTCGCTGATCCGATCGACGAACATCCGGTAGCCCTTGTCGGTGGGTACCCGGCCGGAGCTGGTGTGCGGCTGGGTGATGTATCCCTCTGCCTCCAGGACCGCCATGTCGTTGCGGACGGTGGCACTCGACACCCCCAGCTGGTGTCGCTCCACGAGCGCCTTCGAACCGATCGGTTCCTGCGTGTCGACGTAGTCGGTCACGATCGCACGCAAGATCTCGAAGCGACGATCATCGGTGGTAGACACGCGGCACACCTCCTGACTCGGGTCCCTGCCATACAGTTGGGTGCGTTCCATAGTACGAAATGGGATCGCGATCACCGTGCCACGGCGTGGTGTCGCGCACTGACCGTCGACGCGTCGTCGCAGATCAGCAATCGTCGAGGCACGGGCGTCGGAGGAGTTCGCATGATCTTCAAGGGGGTGCGGGAGGGCAAGCCCTATCCCGACCACGGGCTGTCGACGCGCGGCTGGGCCAAGATCCCGCCGCGGCAACTCCGGCTCGACCAGCTGACGCCGATCACCAAGGTCCTCGCCTTGGACAAGCTCCTCAGCGAGGACTCCACCTTCTACGGCGACCTGTTCGCCCACGTCGTGCGGTGGGAGGGCGAGCTCTACCTCGAGGACGGACTGCATCGCGCGGTGCGGTCGGCGCTGCGCAACCGGCACATCATCCACGCGCGCACCCTCGACCTCGACGCCCTGGACCTGTCCGACGTGGCCAAACCCCTCGACGAGCAACTCGAGGACACCGCCGAGATCCCGGCGCGCCGGCCCCCGACCACGCCCGACGGCCCCGGTGCGCATCGGCGCGGTGCGCGATCGACGGGCTGGACGAGTCCGCCTCGCCCCGATCAGAGCTGGTAGGCCGACAACCGGCCCCGCGTCAGCCCCAGAGCACGCGGCGGATCACGCCGTCGGCCAGCAACCGACCCGCGTCGGTGAGCACGTAGGCGTCGTCGGCCGCGGTGAGCAGTCCATCGGCAGAGAGTTGCTCGGCATGCGCAGTCTCGGCGTCGTCGAGGAGATCGCGCGGCAGTCCGCTGCGGCATCGGGTGGTCAGCATGACGGCCTCGAGGTGTCGGTCCGCGGGGGTCAGCTGTTCTGCCGAAGCGATCGGCAAGACCCCGTCCGCCAGCGACTTCGCATAGCGCGCGGGATGTTTGGCGTTCAGCCAGCGCACGCCCGCGACGTGGGAATGCGCCCCCGGACCGATGCCCCACCAGTCGTGGCTGTGCCAGTAGGCGATGTTGTGACGACACACCGACTTCTCGCCGCGCGCCCAGTTCGACACCTCGTACCAGTCGAGTCCGTCCGCACGCAGACGACGGTCGAGGATCTGATAGCGGTCGGCAAGGACGTCGTCGTCGGGTGCGGGCATCTCCCCGCGCCGGATGCGGCGAGCGAGCGCGGTGCCGTCCTCGACGATCAGCGCGTAGGCCGACACATGGTCGACCCCGGCGTCGAGCACCGCATCAACGGTGGCGTGCAGGTCGGCGTCGGTCTCGCCGGGCGTGCCGTAGATCAGGTCGAGGTTGACGTCGTCGAACCCGGCCGCTCGTGCCTCCCTGGCGGCCGCAACCGCCCGACCCGGGGTGTGCGTGCGATCGAGCAGCCGGAGCACGTGTGCGGCGGCCGACTGCATGCCGAGCGAGATGCGGGTGAAACCGGCGGAGCGGAGGTCGTCGAAGAACTCCGGCGAGGTCGACTCCGGATTCGACTCGGTGGTGATCTCGACGTCGTCGGACAGGTCGAAGTGGACCCGGACGGCGTCGAGGAGTCGTGTGAGGCCGTCGCCGCCGAGCAGCGACGGCGTGCCCCCGCCGACGAAGATCGTCGAGACCGGCCGGCCGGGGGCCAGCATCCGCGACGCCGCCTCGAGTTCGCGGGCGACCGCGTGCTGCCACGATTCCGGCGACGACGACGAACCGAGTTCGCCCGCCGTATAGGTGTTGAAGTCGCAGTATCCACACCGGGTCGCGCAGAACGGGACGTGCAGGTACAGCGCGAGAGGCACGTCCGCGTCGACGTCGCGGCACGCAGCGGCGACCAGGTCGGCTGCGATGGTGGTGGTGTCGACCTTCACCGTTCCATGATGCCGATCGCGGCGGCGTGGGAGGAAATCGTCGCCCCGATCGGGAACAGCGCGGTCCTCGACGGCGTTGTGCGGCGCAGGCAGGTGTGGAGGCCGGCCCGGTTTCCATCATCATGATGGAAAATAACCCCAAGTAGACGAGCCGATAGGGAGCGTGGCACTATGGACCGCGTGATTTTCCCCGGGGTGTGGCTCGCAGCTCGCCGCCACATTGATCTCAAGCGCGTCAACAGCGCTTTCTGTCGCATCTAGCGACGTCTCGGCCCCGATTTGTCCCCGATTCCCTGGGGATGCCGGCACGTTTCAGCCCGTAACTCGTGCAACGAACGCCGGCCCTGTGCGCCGGCACAGGAGAGTTCATGACGTCCACCACCGACGCCCCCGCCGCTTCCGGTCCGGGTGCACCGAACGACGCTGCCGCTGCAGAGCCGGCCGCCGCGAAGCCCGCGCGCCCGGCCCGCAAGGCCCGTCCGACCAAGCGCCGCGCCGAGGGTCAGTGGAAGCTCGGTTATCGCGAGCCGCTGAACCCCAACGAGCAGGTCAAGAAGGACGACAACCCGCTCAACGTGCGTGCGCGCATCGAGAACATCTATTCCAAGCAGGGTTTCGACTCGATCGACAAACAGGACCTGCGCGGCCGGATGCGCTGGTGGGGTCTCTACACCCAGCGCGCCGAGGGTTACGACGGCACCTGGACCGGCGACGAGAACATCGACATCCTCGAGGACAGCCACTTCATGATGCGGGTGCGCTGCGACGGCGGTGCGCTCAACGTCGCTCAGCTGCGCACCCTCGGTGAGATCTCCACCGAGTTCGCCCGCGACACCGCCGACCTCTCCGACCGGGAGAACGTCCAGTACCACTGGATCCGCATCGAGGACGTCCCGACCATCTGGGAGCGCCTCGAGGGCGTGGGGCTGCAGACCACCGAGGCCTGCGGCGACTGCCCCCGCGTCGTGCTGGGTTCGCCGCTCGCCGGCGAGTCCCTCGACGAGGTCCTCGACCCCACCCCGGCCATCGACGAGATCGTCCGCCGCTACATCGGCGACCCGAAGTACTCGAACCTGCCGCGCAAGTTCAAGACCGCGATCTCGGGCCAGCAGGACGTGGTCCACGAGATCAACGACGTCGCGTTCGTCGGCGTCGTGCATCCCGAGCACGGCCCCGGACTGGACCTCTGGGTCGGCGGCGGATTGTCCACCAACCCGATGCTCGCCCAGCGCGTCGGCGCCTGGGTGCCGCTCGACGAGGTGCCCGACGTCTGGGAGGCCGTGGTCTCGATCTTCCGCGACTACGGGTACCGGCGTCTGCGCGCCAAGGCGCGGCTGAAGTTCCTCATCAAGGACTGGGGCATCGAGAAGTTCCGCCAGGTGCTCGAGGACGAATATATGGGGCGCAAGCTGATCGACGGCCCGGCGCCGGAAAAGCCGGAGCGTCCGATCGACCACATCGGTGTGCAGAAGCTGAGCAACGGACTCAACGCGATCGGCTTCTCCCCCATCGCCGGTCGCGTCTCGGGCACGATCCTGACCAAGACCGCCGACGCGGTCGCCGCGGCCGGTTCCGACCGTGTGCGCTTCACCCCGTACCAGAAGCTGATCGTCCTCGACGTCCCCGACGACAAGGTCGAGTGGCTGATCGACGAGCTCAAGCCGCTCGGCCTGCACGGCCGGCCCACGCGGTGGCGCCGGAACCTGCTGGCGTGCAGCGGCATCGAGTTCTGCAAGCTGTCGTTCACCGAGACCCGCAAGCGCTCGCAGGTCCTCGCCCCGGAACTGGACGAGCGGCTGGCCGACATCAACGCGAAGCTCGACGTGCCGATCACGGTGAACATCAACGGCTGCCCCAACTCCTGCGGACGGTCGCAGATCGCCGACATCGGCTTCAAGGGACAGCTCGTCGAGGACGCCGACGGCAACCAGACCGACGGCTTCCAGGTCCACCTCGGCGGCAGCCTGGGCCTGGACTCGGGTTTCGGTCGCAAGTTGCGCCAGCACAAGGTGCTGGGTACCGAACTGGGCGACTACATCGAGCGCGTGGTCCGCAACTTCGTCGACCAACGCGAAGAGGGTGAACGGTTCGCGCAGTGGGCCGTTCGTGCCGATGAGGAGGCGCTGCGATGACCATCGAGACCACCACCCGTACGGGCCGGCGCTTCAGCGAGGACCAGCTGCGGGACATCGCCGAGAAGGGTGCTGCGGACCTCGGTTCCGACGCCACCCCGGAGGAATTGATCCGCTGGACCGCGCAGACCTTCGGCACCAACTTCGTCGTCGCGTCGAACATGCAGGACGCGGCCCTGGTCGACCTCGCCGTGAAGAACATCGACCGTGAGTTGCTCGACGGCGACCCGGTCAAGGTGCTCTTCCTCGACACCGGATACCACTTCGCCGAGACCATCGGCACCCGCGACGCCGTCGAGCAGGTGTACGGCGTGGAGATGGTGAACCTGACCCCCGAGCACAGCGTCGCCGAGCAGGACGAACTGTTGGGCCGCAACCTCTTCGCCCGCGACCCGGGCGAATGCTGCCGACTGCGGAAGGTTGTGCCGCTCAAGGCCGGGCTCGCCGGGTACGACGCGTGGATCACAGGCATCCGTCGTGTGGAGGCACCGACTCGGGCCAACGCCCCGCTCATCTCCTTCGACGAGGGCTTCGGACTGGTCAAGATCAATCCGATCGCGGCCTGGTCCGACGAGACGATGCAGGACTACATCGACACCAACGGCGTGCTGGTGAATCCGCTCGTCGACGAGGGATATCCCTCGATCGGGTGCGCACCGTGCACCGCCAAACCCGAACCCGGATCCGATCCGCGCAGCGGCCGCTGGGCCGGTCGCGCCAAGACAGAATGTGGGCTGCACGCATGACCGTGACCGAAACACCGTCCGTTCCGGCGACGCCCGGCGTGGCCGCTGCCCAGACGAGCGGCGCCGCCGCGGAGGCCGACGAGTTCACCACACTCGACGCCCTGGAGTCCGAGGCGATCCACATCTTCCGCGAGGTCGCGGGAGAGTTCGAGCGGCCGGTGATCCTGTTCTCCGGCGGCAAGGACTCCACCGTGCTCCTGCACGTCGCGCTCAAGGCGTTCTGGCCTGCGCCCCTGCCCTTCTCGCTGCTGCACGTCGACACCGGGCACAACCTGCCCGAGGTCCTCGAGTTCCGTGACCAGGTCGTGGAACGGCACAACCTGCGGCTGCACGTGGCCAAGGTGGAGGACTACCTCGCCGACGGCCGGCTCACCGAGCGCCCCGACGGGGTCCGCAACCCGCTGCAGACCATCCCCCTGCTCGACGCGATCACCGAGAACCGTTTCGACGCGGTGTTCGGCGGTGGTCGGCGCGACGAGGAGCGGTCGCGCGCCAAGGAGCGGATCTTCTCGCTGCGCAACGCCTTCGGCCAGTGGGACCCGAAGCGACAGCGCCCCGAGCTGTGGAACCTCTACAACGGCCGCCACGCCCCGGGCGAGCACGTGCGGGTGTTCCCGCTGTCGAACTGGACCGAGCTCGACATCTGGCGCTACATCGCTCGCGAACAGGTGCTTCTCCCGTCGATCTACTACGCCCACGAGCGCGAGGTCTACCAGCGCGACGGCATGTGGATGACCTCGGGAGTCTGGGGCGGTCCCCGCGAAGGCGAAGAGGTGCAGCGACTCTCGGTGCGCTACCGCACCGTCGGCGACGGCTCCTCGACCGGCGCGGTCCTGTCCGACGCCACGGACAACGAGGCCGTGCTCGCCGAGGTCGCCGCGTCGCGGCTGACCGAGCGTGGCGCCACCCGTGGCGACGACCGGGTCTCCGAGGCCGCCATGGAAGACCGTAAGCGCGAAGGATATTTCTGATGAAGCACGCTCCTGATCTCCTCCGCATCGCGACCGCGGGCAGCGTCGACGACGGTAAGTCCACGCTGGTGGGCCGCCTGCTGTACGACACGAAATCCGTTCTGGCCGACCAGATCGACGCGGTCACGAAGGCGTCGGTGGACCGCGGTCTCGACACCCCGGACCTGTCGCTGCTCGTCGACGGGCTGCGGGCCGAGCGCGAACAGGGCATCACCATCGATGTCGCCTACCGCTACTTCGCCACTCCCGCGCGCTCGTTCGTGCTCGCCGACACCCCCGGGCACGTCCAGTACACCCGCAACACGGTGTCGGGTGCGTCGACTGCGCAGCTGGTGATCCTGCTCGTCGACGCCCGCACCGGCGTCGTCGCCCAGACCCGCCGCCACGCCGCGGTGATGGCCCTCCTCGGCGTGCCCCAGCTGGTGCTCGCGGTCAACAAGATCGACCTCGTCACCGATCAGGCGTCGGTGTTCGCCGAGATCTCCGCTGAATTCGCCGAACTCACCCGGTCGCTGGGCTGGTCCGACGAGCAGGTCACCGCGATCCCGGTGTCGGCGCTGCACGGCGACAACGTGGCCCACCGCTCGGAGACCACCGCCTTCTACGACGGGCCGACACTCATCGAGCATCTCGAGACCGTGCCCAATCTGGTGGAGCGCAACGACGTCGGCCTGCGGTTCCCGGTCCAGTACGTCATCCGTCCCCGCACGCCGGAACACCCCGACTACCGTGGTTACGCGGGTCAGATCGCCGCCGGCCGGGTCTCCGTCGGCGACGAGGTGGTCGTCCTGCCGTCGGGGCAGCGGACCACCGTCAGCCAGATCGACACCGCCGACGGCGAATTGCCCACCGCGCACACCGGACGCAGTGTCACGATTCTGCTGGCAGACGACGTCGACATCTCGCGCGGCGACCTCATCGCCGCCGCCGCTGACGCCCCGGAACCGTTGCAGCAGTTCAGCGCAACGGTCTGTTGGCTCGCCGAGAAGCCGCTGCGCCCGGGCGCTCGCCTGCTCCTCAAGCACGGCACCAAGACCACCCAGGCGATCGTCGGCGCCCTCGACGCGCTGTTCGACGAGCAGAACCTCGCCCTGGTGGAGGCTCCGGAATCGGTGGAGCTCAACCAGATCGTGCGGATCTCGGTGCAGACCGCCGAGCCGATCCCGGCCGACGACTACCAGGTCAACCGGGAGTCGGGCAGCTTCCTGGTCATCGACCCGCAGGGCGGGAACACGCTGGCCGCGGGCCTCGTGGGCGACGCCTTGGCGCCGCTCCATCTCAAAGAGTTGGTGTGACACCGACTCTCGTCCTCGCCGCACACGGCAGTCGCGATCCGCGCTTCGGCGCGACCGCGCGCCGTGTGCGGAACGCCGTCGCGTCGAGCCTGCCCGGTGTCGAGGTGGTGCTTTCCTATCTCGACCTCGACGAGCCACTCGTGGGCGACGTTCTCGGACAGCTCGACGGGGCGCATTCGACGCACCACGGTCCGGTCGTCGTACCGATGCTGCTGTCGGCGGGGTACCACCACAAGATCGACCTACCGTCGATCATCGCGTCGCGACGACCGACCGCCCGGCAGACCGACGTCATGGGGACCCGGTCGTTGGCCGGGGCACTGGCGGACCGTCTGATCGAGGCCGGCCTCGGCCCGCACGACGGTGTGATCCTGTCCGCGGTCGGGTCCTCCGACCCGGCCGCCGATCGTTCGGTGCGCCTACGGGCGATCGAACTGTCGACACGGCTCCACCGTCCGGTCGAGGTGGTCTTCGCGACCAAGCTGGGGCCGCACGATCGCGCCGTCGTCTCGGCCGTGCGCCGACTCCGCGCCGGCGGTGCCCGACGTATCGCGGTGAGTCCGTACTTCCTGTCGGCCGGACTGCTCACCGAGCGGGTCGAGTCGGCGCTCGACGCCCTGGTCGACGACACCCTCGTCGCCGGTCCCCTCGGCACCCATCCGGACGTCATCGAGGCGATCGGGTCGCTCTACCGCACGGCGGCGGATCAACGAGTGGTGCCCGCTGGGTACCACCCCGCTCCTTGAGGGGACCCTCAGGTCCCAGCCCCTGCTCCCTGAGGTGCGAGGAGCGCAAGCCGCCGGGCCGAGCAAGCGACGAAGGAGCGCGTCGAGGTCGACGAGAGGGTCCTATAGCTTGTCAAGTGCTCCGAGGTCAGTGGTGAGGTCGCGGAACACTTCGCGGGCGATGTAGCGCTTGAGGCAGCGGAGGATGTCTTTCTTCGTTTTGTGTTCGGCGGAACG
>NZ_JAFFZF010000058.1:0-22527 GCF_016924115.1 Gordonia sp. BP-119 | reverse complement strand
GTCGTGTCGAAGCCATCCGGTGACCCACCCCGCTGAGCCGACCCCACCCCCCGCTGGTTGAGCCGACACCGAGCGCAGCGAGGCGTCGAGTCGAAGCCACCAGGTGACCCGACCTCGACAACCAACCCTCGAAGCCCACAGAACCCTGAACCTACTGCGCAACAACCAAATGCGCGCGTCCACCACAAACTGCTTCAACTACGTGCTCAGCCACATACCTCGCATCGCGGTCGATACCGAGGAACCGCCCGGACCCCCAGGTGTGCATCCATGGCAACCCGACGAAGCTGAGCCCGGGGACTTCGGTGATCCCGCGTGTCTGCATGGGCCGGCCACCGCCGTCGAACGCGCTGGCCTCGATCCACCGGTAGTCGGGTCGGTAGCCGATGGCCCAGATGATCGAGGTGACGTCTTCGGCCGAGAGATCGAGTTCGGTCGGATCGACCTCGGGAGCCCACACCGGCTCGTACCGCGATGCCTCCGGCGCGTCGATGCCGAGCTTGTCGATATGGCGGTCGATGTCACCGGAGATCGAGTTGTACACGGCGTCGGCCCGGTCGAGGGCGGCCGTCAGCGTCGGCGCGAACCGCAGCGTCGAGTCCTTACCGTCACTGAGCACGCCGTACAGCTTCATCCCCTCGACGGCAAAGCGTCGGAGATCGATGTCGCGCCCGCCGTCGCGACCGGTGACGTAGTGATTCGTCTTCTCCTGCGCGGCACGGCCGCCGGGGTACTCCTGGGTCGGTGTGTCGTAGAGACCCATGTCCGACAACCACGTCATGCAGTCGCGGCCGCGATAGAACCGAGCGACTCTCGGCGCGTTGCCGATCGCGAGATGCACCTGCCGGCCGGCGAGGTGCAAGTCCTCGGCGATCTGCGTGCCCGACTGTCCCGACCCGACGACCAGCACGGCACCGTTGGGAAGTTGCTCTGGGTTGAAGTACTCCTCGGAGTGCACCTGGTGCACGGCCGGATCCAGCGACGACGCGAACGGCGGAACCACCGGCAGGGGATACCCGCCGGTTGCGATGACGGCCTGGTCGCAGGTGAGCGACCGCATTCCGTCGGGGCCGTCAAGAGTCAGCTCGAACCGATCACCGGAGAGACGTTGCAGGCGAGTAACTTTGGTGTGTTCGACGAGGGGTGGTTCGAAGGTCTCCAGCCAACCGTGCAACCACTCTACGACCTCGTCACGGGTCATGAACCCGTCCGGATCCGGGCCGTCGTAGGTGTATCCGGGGAGCTTGCAATGCCAGTTCGGAGTCACCAGCGTGAAGTTGTCCCACCGCTTGTCAGCCCATGCATGAACCGCGGTGTCGGCTTCGACGACGAGGTGTTCGACGCCCGCCTGCCCGAGGTACCAGCTGACCGAGAGGCCGGCTTGTCCGCCGCCGATGACGACGACCGGCACGTGTGTGTTCATGACCGCCCCTCACTGCTGGTTCCACCGCTACCACCGCTGGTTGAGCCGGGCCGGAGCGAAGCGACGCCCCGTGTCGAAGCCACTTCCGAACCCCCACTGCTGGTTGAGCCGGGCCGGAGCGAAGCGACGCCCCGAGTCGAAGCCACTTCCGCACCCGGCAACGGCGGGTACATCGAGACCACCTCGACCTCAGCCGAATCCGAATGCCGCCCTGCGTCGATGGCGATCTCCTCCGCCGACGCCGCGGCCGACGTGCAGGCGAATCCGTACTTGGCACGGACACGCGCGCTGGCCTCGTCGAGCGCGGTGGTGGCCCGCGACCGGAAGTCGTCGACGCGGTACGTACCCGGCGCGAGGTGGTCGTGCAGTACGAGGCTGGGGGAGTAGTACTGGCGGAGCAGGCCGTCGGGCCAGCGCACCTGGACGGTCATCTCAGGCATGGGCGAGGTCCCGCCATGCGAAGGCCGCCGAGGTGTCGGCATCGGTGTCGGCCTCGACGAGCATCCCGTACACCTCAGGCCGACGGTCCCGCAGATGGAACATGCCGGCCCGCATGGCGGTGAAGCTCTCCGCGATGTCCACCTCGGCGACGGCCAGGCCGCTTCCGAGAAGCGTTGTGTCGAGGATGTTCCCACCGGGGTCGACGATCTTGGCGTTGCCCACGTAACGCAGCGACCCGAAGGTGCCGCTCTGGTTGGCCGCGACCCAGAAGACCTGGTTCTCCAGCGCGCGGGCGGTGTCGAAGAGATTGAACCGGTAGGTCCAGCGGTCTTCTTGCAGGTTCTCCGCGGTTGCGGTGCGGGCCGCCGGCCACGCGGACAGGCTGGCGATGATCTCGGCGCCCTTGAGCGCCATGATGCGGGCGGCCTCGGGAAACGCCTTGTCGTAACAGATCTGGAGACCGATCCGGCCGACGGGAGTGTCGAAGACGTCGTACCCGGTGCCCGACGAATACGACATGTTCTCGCCGAGCGGTTGATGCACCTTGCGGTAGCTGCCGTAGATGGTGTTGCCGTCGAGGACGGCGGCCGCGTTGTAGCGGGTCTCACCGTCCTCGCCGAGTTCACAGAACCCGATCGCCACCACGAGATCTCCGACGATGGACTGCACCCGGGCGATCTCGGGTCCGTCGAGGGAGATCGCCGGCGGCAACGACCGGGCGCTGTTCTTCTGGGTGTCGCCGTGGTTGCCCAGGGACGACAGGTATCCGCCGATCGCCGCCTCCGGGAACACCAGGAAGTCGACGCCCCGCGTTCGTGCTTCGGCGACGTACTGTTCGATCGTCGCGTAGTTCTGCTCGAGATCGCGGGTGAAGTTCGCCGCGACGGTTCCGATGGTGGTCATAAGATTCCCAAAGATGGTTGTCGGAAGCTGCTGTGGGTCAGACCATGTAGGTCGAGTTGATGATTGCGCCCTTGCGTGCGTAGTGGATGAGTGCGTCCTGGACGTCGAGCGGGTGTGCCGGGATGACGCCTTCGATCAGGTCCTCTTCACGTCCGCCGTGCAGGGCGAGGCCGAAGCGGCAGCAGAACACGGTGCCGCCTTCGGAGATGAAGGTCTCGAGCGAGTTGTTGATGTTCTGCTCGCCCGGGAATCCGGAGTCGCCCGTCGTCGGGAATCCCCGTGTGGCAAGGCAATTGATGGCACCGGGTCCGTAGAAGTACATGGCCGATTCGAAGCCCTTGCGGAGCGCGCGAGTGGCCTGCAGAACGGCGACGAACGACACCGACGACTCGTGGGCGATGCCGTGCACGAGCGTGAAGTAGGACTCACCGTTCTCGGCCTGGTAGTCCGGGAATATCTTGGTGCCGCCATAGATGTTGGAGCCCTTGGGAAGTGAGGGGTGCGGGATCTCCGCCAGCGACGCGGCGATGTTCTCGGTGATGGTTTCGTCGAAAGAAGGCACAAGAACTCCTGGGGTGGCGAGACGAGACAGTGTCTGTGAGTGATCGGCCGCATGGCGGCTCGACGTGCGGGGGATGGATCGGGCATCATTGCCCAGAGTGGTTCGACCGGAGATCCGGTTTCATCGAGTAGCTACTGCTTGCTACGTCACACAGTTCACTCGCCATCGATTACCGAATGGTTTCCGGCGGAATAAAGAAAACCCGGATTCGCGTAACACGACCCTGGTCGGTCGTCCGACTCGACCAGACGTGCCCGCACATGAAAAATCCGACGAACCGGTCGGGTCGGGGGTCTGACCGGTTCGTCGGACAAGACCCAGTGTATCCCTCGTCCCTGACGACGGTCCATCGAGGTATCCGCAATTCTGTGACCTGTCGGATTGCAGATCCTTGATCGGCTCTTGCTCCCTCATGTGAGAGCAACCACCACTCGATCCCTGAGGTGCGGGGAGCGAAGGCGACCCCAGCTGATCCCCAAAGAGCGCCGGGGGTTGCGGTGGGCCATGCACCTCCTGCTCCCTGAGGAGGCCCGGAGCTTGCGGAGGGCCGTCACGAAGGGTCTCCCCAACCCACCCACCACACCTCTGCGCGCCACACTCGCCATCGCCCGCGACACGTAGCAACCTTGTCCTCATGCTCACCGCGGTTCTGTACGGCCTCGCGACCGCCATCCCGATTGCGGTCGGTGCCGCGATCGGTCTGCGCTGGGACTTGCCGAATCCGATCCTGGCGACGCTGATGGCGTTCGGCGCAGGCACGATGATCGCGGCCGTCTCGACCGAACTCTTCGAACCCGCCTTCACGCAGGCCGGCACGGGCGTCGCAGCCGTCGCGCTGTTCTCCGGGACCTCGGTCTACGTCGTCGCCGACCGGCTCGTCGAAACCAAACTCGGGTCGTCGGCCATCGGTCCTGCACTGATGATCGGTGTCTTCCTCGACGGCGTGCCGGAGAACACCGCGCTCGGCGTCTCACTGACCGCGGGTGGTTCGCTCGTGCTGGTGGTGGCCATTGCGGTCGGCAACGTCCCGGAAGCGGTGAGCGGCGCGTCGTTGATGCGCCGCGAGCACGACGCTTCGGGCCGCTCGGCGCTCGCGATGTGGACGTTCACCGCCGTCGTCCTGGTCGCGGTCACGGTGGGCGGTTACGCGATGGCCGAGAACATCTCACCGACCGCGATCAGCGTCGTCCAGGCGTTCGCCGGCGGAGCGACGCTCGGCGTCCTCGCGAACTCACTGATGCCGGCGGCCTACCGCGAGGGCGGCTGGTGGGTCGGCCTGGCGACCGCGGCGGGTTTCCTGCTCGCGTTCGTCCTTGGGTGAGTGAGCGTCACCAACTAACTGAGCGACGCTCTTCTCCCTGATCCGAAAGTCCGCAAACCGCTGCGCCCTACTTCGAAAGAACGGCGAGATCGACGGTCGGGCGGGCGACCGGCGGACTTCAACTCGACCGATGGACTTCGATCAAAGTCCAGGAGTCGAGTTGAAGTCTGTTGGTCGCGAACGGGGTAGTGAGCGCGAGACAGCCGGCTGGCTGGGCTCGGTTCGCGCGTGCGGGTGTAGCTTCCCGGGCGGGAGATGTGACGGCATAAACAGGTGCGGCCTAGCCTCGAGGTAGGTCCTTCGCCGTCCACGATGGCCGGCAGGCCGCACGTACTGAGGTGCGAGGGAGCGCAAGCCGCCGAGCCGAGCAAGCGAGGGAGGAGCGCGTAGAGGTCGACGAGGCACAAAGGGCGCAACACCACCCACTCAGTGCGTCTGCGCAGCCCCAGGGTCTCCTTCGACATGCCCATCCGCCAACTCCGACAACGCCCGGAACACGCGTTTCGACGCTTCAGCCCACGGCATGAGGATGGGGAAGACGTGGAACATGCCGTCTTCTTCGATGGCGTGCGTCGGCACCTCCGACGCCTCGAGCCGTGCCGCGAAGTCGCGTATGCCGTCGCGGAACATCTCGCTGCCGCCCCAGCACACGAACGTCGGTGGGAACCACGACGGATCGGGTTCACCGTTGATCGGTGACACCCGCGCGTCATTCGGCTGGACGCCGTGCAGGTACGGCGTGACGGGGATGCTCCAGGGGAGGATGTCGTAGGGCGCGTTGTCGGTGATGGACGGGTGGTCTAGGTCGAGGTCGATCTCGGGAGAGAACAACGCCAAAGCGCCCGGACGCGGCAGGTCGTGATCCCGAAGGTAGGCCACCAACGAAGCCGCGAGCCCACCGCCACCGGAGTCGCCGGCGACGATGATGTGGTCGGGGTCGACGCCGCGGCCGAGAAGTCCGCGATAGACGTCGGCGGCGTCGTGAACGCCTGCGGGGAAAGGAAATTCGGGGGCCATCCGATAGTCGGCGATGAACACCTCGTGCCCGGAGATCCGCACGAGCGACGACGCGAACGCCGAGTACATCATCGGCGACGTACCGATGTACCCGCCGCCGTGGAGGTACAGGATGGTGGCGCCGATCCCCTGCTTGTCGTCACAATCGTCGACGAACGCGTCGGAACTCGCCTTGGCGCGACACCACAGCCCGGGCACCCCGCCGACGACGTCGTCGGTGAGTTCGACGCCGTCGGTCAGTTCGACGAAGGGCGGCATCACGACGCGGCACACATCGTCGAGGATCTTCTCCATCGACCGGAACTCCTCGATCGGCAGTCCCATCGAGTAGCCCATGAACGCGCGGATGGTCTGGCGGGTGACGGACTGGCCGATGTTGTCGAGCAGCCCGGACGGACCCGACCACGGCTTGCGGAACGGCACCCGCGCGAGGCCGTTGATCATGCTCTGCGCGAGTCCGACGACGGTTAGCGCGGTCACCGGTGCCGACGCGGTCTGGACCTCCGGACGATCAGCCATCACCATGCCGCTCAGGGTAACGAGAGTCTCGATGCCCGGCTGGACGCGCGACCCACCGGGTGGGGCGGCGGCCGCCAGGCGTGGCAGACTACCCGGGTCCTCTAGTCCCCGAGATCCCCGTGAGGCGGCGATGGAGTTCTCAGCCTTCCCGGCTCCGGTCGAGGCCCCCGGCGCATCGCGCGGCGCCGAGTCCGTGCAGCTCACACTGGCCGACGCGTGGGAATCGAACCGCTCGATCCAGAAGTCGGCTGTCGGCCGACTCTTCGCGGCCACCAACTCGGCCCTCTACGTCACCTTGATGGAACGGCACCTCGACTACGGCGCCAAACTGTCGGAGACCGAGCTGACGGTGCGCCTGGACCGCGACCTCGCCGACCTCGACCTCACCGATCAGGCCACCGGCCTCGAACTGGTCAAACTCTGGGCCCGGCAGGGCTGGCTGCACCGCGTCACCGACACGACCGACCCGCACGCCCCCAACCTGTGCCATCTGACCAGCGAGGCGCGGTCGGTCCTGGACTTCATGCGGCGGCAGCGTCGCGAGGATTCGATCGCCACCGGCGGCTCCATCACCGGTATCGCCGCCGAACTCCGACGCGTCGCCGGTCAGGTCAGCAACGACCCCGACCAGATCCGTTCGGAGATCGAGGCGCAGATGTCCGACCTCGACGCCGAGCTCGCCGACCTCGACGCCGGCCGACGCCCCCCGGTCGACCTACGCGTCGCCGAGGACGCCGCCCGCACCATCGGCTACCAGATGGAGCAGATCATCTCCGACATCGGCCAGTACGGCACGATGCTCGACCGCATCACCACCGCGCTGCTCGACGACCCCGGCGACTCCGACCTCGCCTACCGCGACCGCCAGCGACAGCTGTTCGACGACTACGAGGCACTTCTCGACTCGCCGCAGTCCGCGTCGTACCAGGCGTTCTCGCACCTGATCCAGGATCCGGAGCGTCGCGCGCGCCTGAAGTCCGACATCGAGACGATCATCGACAGCTTCCCGGGCATGGATGCGGGCCTGCGGTCGGTGATGGACAACTTCTTCGGCCTCGTGACCCAGCAGATGGCCGAGGTCGGCCGCACCCGTCAGCGGTGTGCACGCCGTATTCGACGCTTCGTCGCGTCCGGGACGCTCGAGCAGAGCCGCGGTCTCGCTCGACAGCTCAACGACGCTCTGGCCACCGCCAACGAACTGCTCAAGACGTCACTCGCCGATCGTCGCATCGGCTACGAGCTACCCCTGGCCGCGCCGACGGTGAACTCGATCGGCCGACTCGCCTTCGAGATCCGCGAACACGTGCCGCCCGCGCCGGCGCTCCCGGCCGCTGTCGACGCCGATCTCACGTCGTTCGCATCGCTGTCGGGCCAGGTCGACACCACCGAACTCACGGACACCGTGAATGCCGCGGTCGCCGCCGGACCCGTCGCCCTCGCCGACGTCATCGAGGGGCTCGAGGAGCCGTACCTCGCGCACGTCATCGTCCTGTGGTCGTGGGCCTCGAAACAGCAAGCGGCAGGGGGGAAGGTACCGATGACCACCGTCCGCTTCCGGTCCCTCATCGGCGACGACCACGCCATCGAAGTCCCCGACTTGACCTTCACCGAACCGATTCCGACTGCGGAGGTCGACGCCGAATGACATCTTTGCCCCCGGACGTGGAAGCCGAGGAGACCAACCCCGTGCCCCCCGAGGTGCGAGCGGACGACCCTCCGCTCCCTGAGGTGCGAGCGAAGCGAGCCACGAAGGGCGACCCCGAGACCAGCGCCCCCGCAACCCCCGACGAATTCGCCGGCTTCGACGACCTCCCTACCGTCGCGAACCGCGCGGCGACCCACACCCCGAACGCTCCGCGCTTCGACGGCGACGTCAGCGAGCTTCCCGACCGCGCGTGCTGGGCACTGCAGAACCTGTTGACCCGCCGCTACATCAGCGGTGATCGGCAGCCACAGCTGTGGTCGTGGGTGGCCGAGTACCAGGACGTGCTGCGGGGTCGTCTCTCCGAACTCGACCTCCGGCTGCGCATCGTTGACGAACTGCAGGTCGCCTTCGTCGAGCAGGCCGGCTACGACTCCCGCTGGGGCCGAAAGATCCTCAAGCGCGAGACGATTCACACCTACGACGCCATCCTGGCGCTCCACCTGGCCAAGTACGTGCGCGCCGCTCGCGACGAGCCGGTCCTGATCACCCGCGAAGAGATCCACGAGCTCTTCGCGGGCGTCACCAACACCATCGACCGCGACCTCGCGCTCTTCGACAAGCGCATCGAGCGCGCCCTCGACAAGATGGAGGAGCTCGAGTTCCTGCGCAAGCAACGCGACGACGCCGACACCTTCATCGTCAGCCCGGTGATCTCCGCGGTGATGACGGCATCGGTGATCACCGACTTACAGCGCCAATTCGAGCAGTTCATCGGATCCGGTGACACCGGCGAAGTGCCCCCGGAGGACCTCGCCGACGAACCCGCGGAACGCGACGACGACGCAGCCGACCTCGACGGGGCCTACGGCGAGAACGACGAAGGAGACGACTGGTGAGCGGGCAGGTCGACCAGTACCACCTGTCCCGGTTGCAGCTGATCAACTGGGGCGTGTTCGACGGGTATCACTCGATCCCGTTCAGTTCTAACGGTTCTCTGATCACCGGGTCCTCGGGTAGCGGTAAGTCGTCGTTGCTCGACGCCATCTCGCTGGCGTTCCTGCCAGATCATCGACGCAACTTCAACGCCTCGGGTGATGCGACGGCGGCCGGATCGTCCAGCGGAAAGCGCACGGTGGGCAAGTACGTGCGCGGCGCGTGGGGTGAGCGGCGCGACGGCACCAACGCGCACCGCGAGATCATGTACCTGCGCGGCACCGGCCCGGCCTGGGCGGCCATTGCGGTCACGTACACCTCCAGCTCCGGCGAGGCCATCACCGGCCTGGTGCTGAAATGGCTTGCCGCGGGCAAGATGACCGACGCGCACAGCTCGTACTTCATCTACGACGGCGACGCCGACATCGTCGAGGCATGCAACGAGTGGGCCGCCAACAATTACAACTCGGCCAAGTTCCGCGACCGCGGCTGGCGCGGCGGCCCCGGCGAGGGCAAGTACCTCTCGACGCTGTACTCGCTCATCGGGATCCGCGGCTCCGACGCCGCGCAGCAGCTTCTCGGAAAGGCTAAATCGCTCAAGAGCGTTGGCGGGCTCGCGCAGTTCGTGCGGGAGTTCATGCTCGACGCCCCGACCAGCATTGTCGGCATCGCCGACGCCCTCGACCAGATCGACCCGCTCGTCGAAGCCCGCGAACTGCTCGACGTCGCGCGCCGCAAGCGCACCATCCTCGGCAACATCGAGGAGGTGCACGAACGGTACGCGGGCGAGGCGGCCACCTTCTCCGTCCTCGACACCATCGACAACACGACCATCCGCAGCTACGTCAACAACCTGCGGATCCACAACGCGCAGCCCGAGGTCGCCGACCTCGACGACCAGATCACCCGCCTCGACGGCGATCTCGCCGCGCTGACCACCCAGCACGACCAGCTCCGCCAGGACCACAGCCTGCTGCTGTCCCGGATCGCCACCTCCACCGGCGACCTCGCCCCGTTGCGCGAACAGCTAGGCGGCGCACAAAAACTCAGCACCGAGGTCACCGCCCGACGCAACGCGTACGAGGACAAGGTCTCCGCGCTCGGCTTCACCCCGCCCACCCGGGCCGAGGGTTTCTGGCTGCTCCGCGAGGAACTCACCGAGGAGGCCGCCAAGATCGACGGTCAGCTCGACGCCGGTCGCGCCCACTACGCCGAGGCGCTGGCCAGCGAGGTCGCCGCACGTACCCGCCGCGATGCCGCGATGGAGGAACTCGGCCGCGTCGAGAACGCCGGCTCCGCACTGCCGCGGACCGAGCACGAGATGCGCCGCGCCATCGCCCACGGACTGCAGATCGACGAGTCCGAGCTGAAGTACGTCGCCGAGCTCGTCGAACTCGACCCCGACGAAGAGCGCTGGCGATTGGCCGTCGAGAAGGTCCTGCGAAACGTCGGTCTGCGTCTGCTGGTGCCCGACAAGCACTTCCGCGCGGCCCTGCGCTTCGTGAACTCGCACGACATGCGCGGCCGAATCCAGCTGCACCAGGCCGACTCCCGCCCCATGCCCGCTCTGGAGCCGGGCACCCTGGCGTCGAAGCTGCGTCCCGTCGATGCGCAGCATCCGTGCGCCGCCGAGGCGATGACGGTGCTGTCGAAGCTGGGCAACCACATGTGCGTCGACAGTCCCGGCGAGTTCTCCCAGCACGCCAAGGCTGTCACCGACCAGGGTCTGCGCAAGGATTCGGCGAAGCTCGCGGTGAAGGACGACCGCCAGCAGCTCCGTCGGTCGCAGTACATCTTCGTCGGCGACGTCGCGTCGAAGATCGCCGCCCTGCGCGACGAACTCGAGTACGAGGAGCGGGCGTTCGAGGACGCACGCCAAGACTGCGCCGAGCTCGACCGTGAGCGTAGCGCCAAGGAACGACGTCGAGACGCGTATCGCCGTGTGTGCGAGCAGTTCACGCAGTGGAACGAGATCGACGTCGACTCGGTCGATGACCGCGTCGATCAACTCACCGACCAGTATGACCTGCTGATCCAGGAGAACCCCGACGTCGAAGCCCTGCAGCGCAAGGCCGAGGACCTGTGGGAGCAGGTCCGCAACGCGATTTCGCAGGCCGCGCTGGTCAAGGACAAGATCGCCCGCCAGGACTCGCGGCGCACCCAGCTACTCGATCTTATCGACCGGCTCAAGCCCGAAGACGTTCCAGCTCAAGCAGAGAAGACCCTCGACGGTTTCCGCGAAGACCTCTCTGCCACGCTCGACGTGCTCAACCCAGAGCCGTACCGCCAGGAGATCGTCAAGGCCGCGAGCCGTGAGCGCGACCGGATGCGTTCCGATGCCCGACGTTCCCGCGACGAGCTGGCCCGCATCCTCGACACCTACGACGAGGAGTTCCCGGACGCCATCCCGAACGACAGCGACGACTTCGACGAACGTCTCCACGACTACGTCGCCGTCTGCCGGCGCATCGACGAGCGTGAGCTGCCCGCAGCCTACGAGCGGATGCGCCGTCTGATCACCGAGCAGGCCCCAGGCGCGATCCTGGGCCTGCACATGGCCGCCGACGCCGAGGAACGACGCATCGTCGAGCAGATCGAGCGCGTCAACACCGGCCTCGGTGCGGTGGCCTTCAACCGCGGCACCCGCCTGCGGCTGCGACCCGGCCGCAAGAAGCTCGCCGCGGTCGAGGAGCTCACCGAGAAGGCCCGCCAGATCTCGAATCGCGCGACCGCGGTCAGCTTCGGCGACGAGCAGGCCATCCTCGAGCAGTACTCCGACATCCTGCTGCTGCGCGAACGCCTCGCCGGCAACACCCCGGAGGACCGCCAGTGGACGCGCGACGCCCTCGATGTGCGCAACCGCTTCGACTTCTACTGCGAGGAGCACGACGCCGAGTCGGGGGAGACCATCCGCACTTACTCCAACGCCGGCGACAACTCCGGTGGCGAGCAGGAGAAGTTGATGGCCTTCTGCCTCGCCGGCGCCCTGAGCTTCAACCTGGCCAGCCCGCATGGCAACGACAACCGCCCCATCTTCGCCCAGCTGATGCTCGACGAGGCATTCTCCAAGTCCGATCCGCAGTTCGCCCAGCAGGCGCTCTCGGCGTTCCGGAAGTTCGGGTTCCAGCTGATCATCGTGGCCACCGTCCAGAACACCAGCACGATCCAGCCGTACGTCGATAACGTCGTGATGGTGTCGAAGACGGAGGCTGGCCCTGAGTTGCGGCCAATTGCAACTGCTACTTCGACGGGGATCAAGGCGTTCTCGGAACTGCGGCGGTCGGGGAGTCAGTTGGTAGTCTGACGAACAATAGTTCTTTGCCACCCCGAACTATAAGAATTAGAGTTCTCACAAATCAAGTATGAGAGCTAAGGTACTCCGGCGTCAGTATCTGCATTGAAACAGTTCAGCGATGAGCTTGAAAGAAGGGATTACACTGAATGAAAGAAGAAGTTGCACTCGCGATTGCAAAAGGAATTCGCGCACGTCGTCAGCTGCTCCACGGACTGACGTATGCGCAGCAAGTTCTGCTCTTGGAAGAGATGTTCGTCGACTTCTTCGGCGATCTCCATGTCACTCTCCAGAAATGGGCGGCCTTAACCGGCCAGTCTGCGCAAGTTGATACTGGTTATATCGCGCAGTTTATCGCCTCGATCGTCTTGAGGGAGCCTGGTCAAGGATTCCGAGGGAAGGGCGACGACTTAGCTGATGGCAGTGAAGTCAAATCTGCCGCGAGCATTTCTGGTGTCGACCGACCGCGTTGGAATCACAACATGAACTCTCCGAGCCAAGACTCAGCTAGACTCAAAGTTGGAAAATCTCTCGCAATCGACGAGTATCTAGAATCACCCTATCTCTTTTATCTTCTGGTTGATAGATCTGCGACGGACCCAAATTCACCGAGAGCAATTCGGATCCGTTCGTGGCTCGTAGACTCGCGAAACGACACTGCTTGGCGAGACCTCTTCATGAGGTATCAGGAGCAGAAATCGGGGAGTCAATATAATTTGCAGCTGCATCCCCCGGTTGGTTACGACGACAATATCATCGTAAATACACTCGGTAACCTCGATATGTCCGAAGTTCTTCTCTTCGATGCTCGAATCAGGCGCTCCGATAGAGGTTTACTTGACGTGAGCTGGCCGGTTGAGTTGCCAGAGACGGTGGTCCCGGTGCGGGGTAAGACGCGCGCGTTGCCGTATGGAGGCCGCAGTGCGAGGCCTAGTCGTCTCACCGGGGCCGCAGACCTTGTGGCGGACATAGCCGTCGTTGACCGGCTTTTCCCAGGTGTACTGGCAGAAGAGCAGGAGTCCGTCATTGAGTCTAGCTCGGCTAGTGAAGCGAAAGCTACAGATCTGGAACCTAAGACTGATGTAGAGAGGGGCTAAGTTTGTAGATGGCGCTTTCATTGGGCACGAAAAATCGTGAACTGACGACTATGGAATCGCGTAATCAGATCGACTCCTTTTGAATTTCAGCCGCTGCAGATTCGCCTTATCTAGTCCTATAGTCTGGTCAGTCGTCGGACGTCTGAATGACGCTCGGCAATCCGTAAGTCGAGTACAGAACCCGACGGCCGCTCTCGACCTGGTCAATCGCGTTAGATACCGTTTCGCTCAGCGCGTCCAGCTCGCCACTGGAAAGTGCAGGTACATAGAGATTTAATACGTCTGACGGGTTGATCCTGCGGCGTGAGCTAGAAGTCCCTCTTCCGAGTGGCCGCAGCTGTGCCTGGACGTCAGGCTGATAGAGCAATCCCAAAACTGCGTACGGGTCGATATTCGGAACAAAGACGCCGAACTCGCTCGAACAGACAACACGATCGTATTCATCCGGAACGACGGTAGCTCGCAGTTTGGAAGGGTTTAAGAGCGATACCAAGACTTCGCCCTTATTGGCAATCTGCCCAGGGGTCGTCGGCGTATACCTATCGGCATCGTGCCAACTCGCTACACCCAGTGCGTCGACGTGTAAGACGGATAGAAATGGTCGCGGCAGGTCGGACTTCTTCTGGAGTTGACGTCGTCGGGTAGTTAAGAATTCGCCGAGCTTGATCGCGCCAGAAGCGTTCAATCGCTCGCGCGCTGCGAGAGCGCCGGGATCGATTCTGCTTGGGTCTAAACTGACGATCGCTTCGGTTGCGACAGACGCTACCAATGGCTTGTCGCTTACCACGAAAAATGGCGCACTCAGTGGGTTAAGTGTCGTCGCGCGACCCACAGCCTCAACAACGGCGGGAAGGTCCGACCCGCTTGGGTCGGCAGCAGCCTTGCCGGCCTGCCGTAGAAAGCCGACATGTTCGACCCTCGCAAGAATCGTCCTCTTCGAACGCACATGGTCGGTGCGCTTGATGAAAACTGCGCTAGTTTTTGCGACTGTTCCGCTGAGGGCGAAAGAGGATGTCGGCAGGCTAATATTTGCAACTACGGTAGCATCCGAGGACGAGTTTAAAAACTCGTCAAAATGACGTCCATCAACAATCCCGTCTGGTAGCACTATACCGAGGATTCCGCCAGGCCGGAGCAATTCAAATGCGCGTATGGTGCATGCGAGTGCCGGGTCTATCGCCTTCGCGCGCGAAAGGGACGGTATCCGATTACGGGTACGCTCGATGCCTTCAGCATCAGAATACTTTCCACCGCCGAATGGTGGGTTAGTGAGTATGAGTTGGAGGGTTCCTTCAAGCCGGTCGAGGTCGCTCTCGGTTACGGAGTCCGCCACTGGAAAGACAAGCGGAGATGTCGCGCCGTACAAGAACAGGTTTAGCGCCGCCTTAGCTGCCGAGCCGGGAGACTGATCAGCGCCGAGAAGCCCGCCATTTAGAAGTTTGTCCAGGGTGGCAGAGCCCAGGCGAGACTCTAATGCCTCGAATGCTGCAACCAAGAATCGACCGGTGCCGCAGTAGGGGTCGGCAACAACGGGCGCCGTAATGTCCCATCCGTCGACTGGATTACAGAAGCTTAGCGCGACCTCCGCCATTGAGCGCGCGATGCTACTCGGCGTGAGGTATGTTCCCAATCCTCCCGCGTGGTCGTATCGTCCCGAGAGAAATGCGTCGAACGCGGTCCCGAGCGGGTCTGCGACACTTCGAGACTGATCGGAAACGACATCTTCGACAAGGTTGATCGCTGCGCGAATTACTGTTTCATCAGACATACGAAATGGTTCGTCGACCGGCCATAACGATCTCGGTCTTCCGTCAAGATCCTGGGCGGCCAGTGTTTGATCTTTATTGGCAAAGACAAACGCTTGCTTGACGAGGTCAACAAAGTCGTCGTCCGGGGCAGAGTGGTGGCGGGAAAATATCTTTGATAGAGAATTTTCGTTCAGAGACGCGCCATCGGAAATCCGACTTGTCCACATACGCATATATACGAGTTTGGAGACTTCTTCGATGGCCGCATTCGTTGGGCGGACTCCACCCCTGGCGTAGATGAGCTGATGTAACTCATCGAACTGTCTCGCGAGGCGAAGCTCGCTCTGTCCGAGTTCGCCAACGGTTCCGAGGAGGGGGACGTCGAGCATTGCTCCGTGCGACGGTTCTGTCATGTAGAGTCTTCCCCTTCACCGCTGTTATGGCCGGCATCCAGCCGCTGAACCACAGTACCCGGTCCGCTCGCCCAGCCCACTGCCAGATGCGCCTGGTGCGTACTCGCGCCGAGCGAACGTACGGAGCGAGCGTCGCGACTAGGCGAGCCGGTACAAGAAGACCGCGGGCGCACCCGGAAAGCCTGTCGGTATCGCCGGCCTGGCAATGCCGAAACGTGCGACTTCATAGCGCTAGCTGTAACTCCCGGGGAGGTTGTGAACGGCGTGGCGGGATGACATGTAGATGACTTCCGAGCGAAGTGCGGACGGCATAGAGGTAAGCACCGCTCAACTCAAAGGTCGTAGTGTCCCACCGTAACGCCCCACTGGCCGACCTTGATCGCCTACGTCTTACCCAAGGTGTCGTCGACGACGGCTGGTCGATTCGCCGTGCCGAACGATGCGACTTGCAACGGTACGCGCTGCTTGTCGGTGAGCGGTCCGGCGGGCACCACGACGTCGGCCGAGTCGTCGAACGTGACCAGCCCGAACACATCGGTCGGGTCGAGTTGGGCGACCACACTCGAGAGCGCTTTCCGAGCGCCAGCCAGGGGAGCGCCGGACATCGACCCGCTCCGGTCGAGCACGACCTGGAACGCTGTCGGTGTCCGGTCCGTGACGGGACCGGCCGGAGCCTGCAGTTCGAGCAGCACGGTCACCTCGTCGGCGGCTTCGTGGGCGACGACCTCGACATCGAGCGCAGCAGAGAGTTTCATCCGACTTCCTTCCTCCAACCCACCTCGATCAGGTCGCCATCGGAGCCGTACGCGACGACCCTGCTCGTGGTGCGAGAGAGCGACGGCGTAAAAGCATTTGACGGCGAATGCAGATCTGAGCGAGAACCCCTCATGACTCACTGATGATCGCATCGACCACTGACAATTTCGGTCGGCCTTTGGGGATGAGGGACGACGCCGCACTGTTCTGGCGTCCGCGGTGCCGGCGTGCCCCAACTCACGGTAGCGTCCCAGATCCTCGGGGCCGAGCGCGGCCTTCCGCAGACCAGGCCGTTGGTGTCCACGAATCCGCGTGCGGTTGGTGCGATCGGACATAGGCTGCCCCTGACGCCCGAGCGGACCGCGGGCGGGGCCTGTGCAGCTGAGAACGGATGACGATGACGACTGATTCGGAGCATGATCACGTCGCTGCGATCGAGCGACTCAAGTACCGCTACTGGCGAGCGTCAGATGCCAAAGACGCGAACGCATTTCGCGGCTGCTTCATCCGCGCCGGCGCGCGGATCGACTACGGGTCGATGGGCACCTTCGACGATGCCGATGCCCTGACGGACATCTTTCGGAGGGTCGCGCTGCACAAGGTTGATGGCCGGTTCGCCATCCTTGACATGCATCACGGCATGCATCCGGACATCACCCTCACCAGTGAGACGGCTGCGACGGGACGATGGTCGTTGCGTTTCCGTCAGGTGAACCTGCTCGACCGGACCGAGACGGTCATGGTGGGGGAGTACGACGACGAGTACGTCGTCGAAGGCGGCGAGTGGAAGGTCGCCGCGTCGAAGCTGACTGAACGCTGGCGGATGCGGCAGCCACTGTCGCCTGACGTCGAGATCACTGAGGGGACGTTCGGGGCCTCCGGCGGTTGATTCGGTTGTCGCTCATGGCTCTTGACGACTGGCGTGCGGATACCGAACCGCTTCAGCACTACGCGGGCCGGAGGACCGCCACGAGAAATTCTGACTCGTCGGTGAACGGCCGAACGTCCCATGACTCCAGGAGCAGGTCCTGAGCGAAGCCGGCGGTGGCTGCGTTCTCGAGGAACTCGTCGAACGCGTAGTCCCGGCCGGCGCCGAACCCGATCACCGCGCGGCCGTCGTCGCGCAGATGTGCGCGCAACCGCTCTAGGACGGTGACTCGGGTGCTCGGCGCGAGAAACGCCATCACGTTGCCGGCCGAGACGATGAGGTCGAACGGTTCGTCGATGCCGCGGGCGGGGAGGTCGAGTTCGGCGAGATCATTCACCAGCCAGCGCGGGCCCGGATGGTCTTCTTCGGCGGCCTGGATGAGGACCGGGTCGACGTCGACGCCGACGACATCGTGTCCGACCTCGGCGAGGTACCCGCCCACGCGTCCGGGGCCGCATCCAGCGTCGAGGATGCGAGACCCACGCGACGCCATCGCATCGAGGAGCCGCGCCTCGCCGACCAGGTCGTTACCCTCGCGCGCCAGGGTGCGGAAGCGTTCGACGTACCAGCTGGAGTGGTTGGGATCCGCGGCGGACTTCTGCATCCAGATGCTCTGTTCGACCATGCCCGCATTCTGCCAAACCCGCCGAAATCATCGACCGTGCCGAAACGCAGCGGGGCGTTGGCCGACTGTCAGGTCACTTCTGGCGGAAGTGCGGCGCTGAACGCGGATACCAAAGGAGACTCAGTACGGCGACTTCGATGACCAACAGCAGGACGTCGAGCGTGCTGGTCACTGACCTGTCATAGGTTGCTACGGACGTGATCCCGGAGACGATGCCTACCGCGCCGATGACGGAGGCCGCCACGCGCGCCCAGCGGAAACCGCGCAGGTTGACGTACGCGAGCAACAGCCAGAGCCCGGCAAGAGCGAGGCAGGATGCGACGATCAAACCGGTCGCGACGTTGGTCCCGGTCTCGCTCGCGACATCTAGTGCGTCAGAGCTCCGATAAGTCGATCCGTCACTGAGGAGAACGGACTGCCGCAGACGTGCTTCGTCCCTGACTGCCTCGACCAACGAGAGCGCGTGGAACATGCCGATGAGCTGGATGCTCGCTCCGGTGATCATCAGTCCGGTGGCTAGCCACACCGTGGACGGTGTGGACGCGGAGCGTGTTCGCAACACTCGTTGCGCACCATGCGTGTCAGTCGTCATGCGATGACAATAGAGCGGTTCGACGGCAGCGAGAGATTCTGCTGCACAGCGCATTGGCCCAATGCTGGTGGGAACCGTGTGGGCGTCCCGAAGCTACGACTGCACGCCGGTGGCAGAACGTCACCGCAGTCCTCATCCGTTCCAAGTGGGTGCTCAGGCCAGCATGAGTCTCGTCGATACGTTGGCTATCGCGGCTTCGAACCGCTCGCGCCCGCCCGCGGTGTTCAAGCCGCGCATCGAACAGTGCGGAATCTTGCCTGCCGGCACGTAGATGCCGGCGCGCGTGATGGATGCACGACGCCAGCCATCGCGAGCGGAACCACCGAGAAGCAGGACGATCTCGAGATTTGGGAGCAGACTTACCACTTCCCGGGTCCAACGGGCCCCGCGCGCCCGCTCCGCCGGGGTCGATCCGCCGTTCTTCACACCGGCAACCGGGAACGGCACCACGTTCCAGTGGACGACATCGCCCCAGTCGACTCCGTGGCGGGCATACGCCTCGCGGCAGTTCCGCGCGGTCCGGTCGTTGTTGTCCAAACTCAAAAGGCCCGAGCCGCTGGTCGATTCGGCCTTGGTCGACGGGTTGTCGAGTAGCACGAGCATCCGAGCGTTGACACCGCCGGTGTCGGGGTCGACGTAGGGCACCTCACCGCGACGCAGGCCTTCGGTGTCGGCTACCCGATCGGCGAGTTCGTTGAGTGGCGCTACGTGGGGTTCCCGAATCCGCGCCATCTTCGCCGCAACCACGCTCGGGTCCGCGTTGCGTCCGTTCACCGTGCCCAAGATCGCAGCCTACGAGGCGATTGCGGGAAAGACGATCACCGAACCGTCCTTCTCCTGGACCATGTCGATGGTGACCTCCGACTGCCGTCCGGCTAGTTGTGCTGTCTGCCCGAGATCGCGAAGTCGACGAGTTGTGTTCAGAAGCTTGTCTACCTCTCCCGATGAGAAGACGACGTCGCGGATGCCGTGAGACCTGTCCAGTTGCAGCGCTGACAGGCGGAGGAGAACGCCATCCAGGCGGCGATCGAGTGCTTCGATGTCGTGCTGCTCCTTATGCAGCAACGCAGCGAAGCGCTCGAACGGGTTCCCTTCCGACAGTTGCGCGTGCTCGACCGCTTGGAGCACGATGACGCGCCGCTTCATCGCGATCGCAAGCTGGGCAAGCTCGACGTGGACGTAGAACTCGCTGTCTGCTGCCTCGACACCCGGGATCGCCTTCGCAAGGTGGTTCAGTTCGACCTTGTCACTGTCGAACGTCTGCAGGGCCTTCTCCCACTTGGCGATTCGGGATGTGGCTTTCGACACGGCGTTTTCGATCGCGAACACCGCGGAGTCCAGTCCCAGGGTCACTCCGATGCGCCCTTCGTCGAGCACGATCGAGGTCGCCTTCTGGATAGCACCCCGGCAGGCCTCCAACGCGTGCCGCTCGGACTCTAGTTTGTCGGCGACAAGCTTCTCGAGTAGTTCAGTGATCCGTTCGAGGGTCTTTTGGCGCTGCTGGTCGGCGTAAGCGCTCACACCCACAGCTACAGCCATCAAGACCAGGGGAGCGGCGACGGTCAGTGCACCGGCGCCGGCGGCGGCAACTCCCGCCGTCGTCGCCGAGCCTGTCGCGGCACCCGCCGCGGCGGCCTTTCCCGCAGTCACAGGTACGAAGGATGCTTGCGCGGCGATCTTGGACCCATTCGTGAGCGCGCTGTGCACGCCGCCCGCGACGGTCGACGACGCCATCGGCTTGACCATGCCGCCAGCTACCTGTGCCGCAACCTTGGTTGGCAGGACCATGCGGTACAGCGTTTCACCGCCGTCCGTAACGACTTTGGGCGTACTCTTCACCAGCTGAGACAACTGCTGCGCCAACGGGCTCACTCCGTGCAGATGGATGCCCTTCGAACGGTCGAGCGAGTCCGGCACTGTATGAGCCTCTAACGTCGTGAGGGGCGTCTCGCTGAGCTCTGCGAGCGCACGTCGAAGCCCCGCGAGTCGATCAGGAGTCAGCGCCGTGTCGCTCAGGACAGCGGGAATATCCGCCTCATCTGTGGCCAGCGTCCACACCGGTACCTGGACGAGTTCGTTGGACATCGGACCTCCATCTGCGTGGGAACGAACCGAATGTATCGGACATGGCCGACACCGTCGCGGTTGGTCCGAACGGACTACAACGCCTCGCGTACTGGTATGGACACCCGTCACCAGGTCTCGGAAGCAGTAGGCACGCAGACGAATCGAGTTCGATGCCGAACTTGTGGTTCGAATCCTCGGTTTGCCTCCCGTCGGTTGGCCAACCGCTACAGTGACCGAGTTGTCCGGATGCGCCTTGCGCCCAGGGCCCGTCCGCTGGCCGAGGATCCGCCTGCCGGATGCACCGGTCGAGCTGTCGAATGCGAGGTTGCTGTGTCATCTGTAGGGCGAGGTTGGACGCTTGTCGACGTCGAGACGTCCGGATTGAGTTCGCGTCAGCACCGTGTACTCAGTTTGGCCGCGATCGCGTTGGACACAAACGGACACGTTGTCGGCGAGTACTCGTCGTTGTTCAACCCCGGATGCGATCCGGGTCCCGTTCACATCCATCGCCTTACACGCGAGCGTCTCAACGGTTCGCCGACCTTTGACTCTGCAGTGGAGCACCTACGTGAACTGCTCGAAGGTCGGACGCTGGTTGCGCACAACGCGGTCTTCGACCACGGCTTTCTCGTTGAAGAGGCGCGACGAGCAGGGGTTACTCTCCCGATCACTCATCGCTTGTGCACCATCACCTTGACGCGGCGGCTCCAATTGGACGTCCCCAACGCGAAACTCTCGACACTTGCTCAACACTGGTCGGTCCCACAGCGAGCCGCCCACGACGCCGGCGATGACGTGCGGACCTTGCTGGAGGTGTTTCGACGGAGTACCGGTCTTGCAAGCACTTTGGGATTGCCACTGCCTGTCGTCGCGTGCGGTGCTGCGACTCGCGCGTATCCAGACAAGGTCACCAGAGTGCCTGGCCCGTGGACCGACCCCGGCCGTCATGACTCGGCTGTGGGACTGATCCAGGGCACGAAAGTCGTGATCACAGGACCGACGCATGCGCCTCGCCTCGAGCTGGCTCGCCGTCTGGCCGATGCAGGATTGGACGTGATGAACGCGGTGAGCGGCAAGACGGGGTTGCTAGTCGCCAATCCCGGGCACCGGACAGCCGCAAGTTGCAGCGCGCCCAAGAACTGGGAATCCCATTGGTTGATGAAGCGACTGCGGTCTCGTTGTCCGAGCGCGTCGTGCCCGGCACACTGAAATCAGTTCCGGTGATAGAGGTCATTCCTTCGCCGGCCCGGACTCGCGGGACACCCCCGCGACGGGCGTCGAGTTCACTGCCATGGTCCGGTCGACGGGTTCTCGTGCTGGGAGGACTCCACAGCGACGCGACGGCGGTGCGGGCACGCCTTGTCCAGCTTGGTGCGGTGCCTGCCATCAACTTGACTGCTGCAGTCACACACGTTCTTGTGCTGAGCGGGGGAGAAGCCGATGGGCGCTTTGCAAAAGCCCGTGACCGGGGTCTCCCGGTCCTTGAGGCCCATCATGTCTCGAGTGTCGCGGACGCCAGCGAACCAGCTGTAACTGAACCGAAGGGCGTCGATGACGGCACCGCGGAAACGAGGCCCGCGCCAACGTCGTTGCCCGCTGGTGCCGTCGTCGACATTCCGAACGGGATGGATAGATTCACGGTCAACGTTGCGTGGACATCTGCGAAGAGCGACCCGTCCAACGACCCCGAAGTCGATGTCGTTGCATTCGAGTTGGCGAGTGACGGGAGAGTCCCGTCAGACGACGAGTTCATCTTCTACAACCAACCGGCCAGTCCAGATGGTGTCGCACGACTTTCGATCGACGGTGACCGCGAGCAAGGCGTCAGCATCGACCTCGCCGCGGCTCCAGACGAGATAGAGCGAATCACGGTTGGAGCCGCAATCGACGGCGACGCAACCTTCGGGGATGTCGGCGCTATCTCAGTAACGGTTGACTCAGCCGAATTCACCTTCGCAACAGCAGTTTTAGACGCCGCGACGACTGAACGATCGATGATCATCGCGGAGATCTATCGACGAAATGGCCTGTGGCGCTTTCGCGCAGTCGGCCAGGGCTACGACGACGGCCTCGCCGAGTTCGCAATTCGGCATGGGGTGGAGATTGAGGAGTGACAGCTGTCCATGGCCATGAGAAAGTCCCCACTGGTGGCCAGGTCGAGGTCCCCGCTGGTGGCCAGATAAAAGTCCCCACCCTGTGTTCGTCGTGTCGACCCGGAACTGAAGGCCCAGGCGATGACGGTGAA
>NZ_JAFFZF010000057.1:0-23407 GCF_016924115.1 Gordonia sp. BP-119 | reverse complement strand
GCAATAGCCGTCCCGCACCCAACCCACCTACGCCGCCCCCAGCACCAACGACGATGACCAGCGGCGGACCGCGCAACGCCCGGCACCCGCCGACGAAGCCACGACCGGCGCACACGGCGAAAACGACACCGATGCAGCCGAACCCGATCGACCCGTCGAGACCACCGCGAGTGTCGCAGTGGTCTACCCGGCCACCCACCCCGGCAACGGGTACCGGCCCACCACGTCGTGTGCTGATTTCGTGCGGGTGCGGGACGGCTATTGCACCGAACCCGGCTGCACGCGTTCAGCGTTCGCGTGCGATCTCGACCACGTCACCGAATACGACCACACCGACCCCGCCCGGGGTGGGGCGACGTCGAGTGAGAACCTCAACGCCAAATGCCGTCCCGGTCACCTGTTGAAAACCCACGGGGACTGGGTTGATGTGCAGTACCGCGACGACGACGGTCGCCTAATCACCGAATACGAAACCCCCGAAGGGGTCACCCTGCCCGGCGACGCCGAGACGCTGGAAGACACCTTCCCGAACCTTCGGCGGATCCGGTTCGAGCAAGCCGCCCAAGCCCCACCCACACCACGGGTCATCGCCTCCGACAACCCGGAGCGCACACACACAGCCGACTGGACGCCAAACTGGCCCGCCGGCGACAAGAACGCGCCCGAAACAAACGAGCCCGCGAAGAACTCGACCGCATCGACCCACCGCCGTACTGACCCGAGAGCACGTGGGGCTCCAATCTGATGACGCGAGTTGTCAGACTTGGTAGCCTGTCGCCACGAGATCGCCGTTCGGTCGACCCCATCGGGACGGCGAACGGTGACCTGAGTGCGAAATGCGGTGAACTGATCAGTGTGACAACCGATTCGGGTGAAACGGACATCGGTCGGCATGGTCGGCATATCCTGCACCTGTGGCACGGCTGGTGACGACTGTGACCAGGGTGCGTCGGGCGCGCAGCGAACCGGAAGAGAGCGACGACGCGGCCCAGCCGCGGAAGGTGGGGTGGACATGGTCTCGGTGACCGGTGCGGTCGGCACGGTGGTGGAATCGGCGCAGGATGCCTTCGGGGCGTTCAAGGTCCTGCGGCGATCGGGTCTCGTGGATCCGACGAAACCCAAGGAGCTGCTGACCACGGTCAAGCGGGCCAAGATCATCGGTCCGTGTGCGGCGGCTGTGGCACACGGTGCCGACGAGTATCCCGAGGCCGGAGCCGTCGCCGACGAGCACGGCGAGCTCACCTTCGGTGAACTCAATGCGCACGCCAACGCACTCGCCAACCACCTGCTCGCGTCCGGCATCAAGCCGGGATCGGTCATCGGCGTCATCGCGCGGGACCACCGGGGTCTGCTCACCACCATGAGCGCCGCGGGCAAGGCCGGGTTCCGCCTGGCCATGATGAACACCGGCTTCGGCAAGACCCAGTTCGCCGAGGTCGCCGAACGCGAGAAGATCGTGGCGATGCTCTACGACGAGGAGTTCACCGACCTCGCCGACTCCCTCCCCGCCGACACCCTGCGCATCGTCACCTGGGCCGACGGCAACCGCCCCATCGGCGACGGCGTCCAGACCCTCGACGACATCGCAGCCACCGGCGATACGTCGACTCCGCCCGAACCAGCCGCGTGGGGCGGACTCGTCATCCTCACCAGCGGCACGACCGGACTGCCCAAGGGCGCCCAGCGATCCAAGATGTCACCGTTCGCCAGTGCGCTTCTGCTGGACCGGATCCCGTTGCCGCAGCGCAGCGCCATGGTGATCGTCTCGCCGATCTTCCACTCCACCGGTTTTGCGTTATGGGGGGGTGGGGACGGCGCTGGGCAACAAGACCGTGGTGATGCGTCGGTTCGACGCGGAGAAGACCCTCGCCGCGATCGCCGAGCACAAGGCGGAGGTGCTGGTCGCCGTCCCGACCATGCTGCACCGCATGGTCGCCCTGGGTCCCGACGTCATCGGCAAGTACGACTTGTCGTCGCTGAAGATCGTCGTGCTCGCGGGTTCGGCTCTGTCGCCGACACTTTCGGAAGCCATTCAGGACACGTTCGGTGACGTGCTCTACAACCTCTACGGCTCCACCGAGGTCGCGATCGCCACGGTCGCGCAACCGAAGGAGCTGCGTCTGGCACCGGGGACGGTGGGCCGCGCACCGGTCACGAGTCGACTCGCGCTCTTCGACGACAAGGGCAACCGGATCTCCGGGACCAACGTGCGCGGCAGGCTGTTCGTGCGCAACGGCGCCCCGTTCGAGGGGTACACCGACGGCCGCAACAAGGAGATCATCGACGGTTACATGTCCACCGGCGACATGGCCCGGTTCGACGAGCACGGGCTCCTCCACATCGACGGCCGCGACGACGACATGATCGTCTCCGGCGGCGAGAACGTCTACCCGCTCGAGGTGGAGAACCTGCTCGGCGAGCATCCCGACATCGACGACGTGGCGGTCATCGGCGTCGACGACGACGAATACGGAAAACGTCTGCGCGCCTTCATCGTCGCCGCCGAACATGCGAACCCCACGCCTGAGGACATCAAGGCGCACGTCAAGAAGCACCTCGCCCGGTACAAGGTGCCCCGCGACGTCGTCTTCGTCGAAGACCTGCCTCGCAACCCCACCGGCAAGCTCGTCCGCCGGCACCTCCCGACCGGCCCGCTCTGACCCACCCCTGCTCCCTGAGTTGCGAGGAGCGATAGCCGCCGGGCCGAGCAAGCGACGAAGGAGCGCGTCGAGGTCGACGAGCCTCGAAGGGTCTTGGCGAGTCCGGTTGCGAAGACCCTTCGTGACGCGCCCTCCGCAAGCTCCGGGCGCTCCTCAGATAGCAGGGGTTGGCCGCGCGCTCCGCAAGCTCCGGGCGCTCCTCAGGGAGCAGGGGTTGGCCGCGCGCTCCGCAAGCTCCGGGCGCTCCTCAGATGGCAATGGAGCGTCAGGCGGAGGCGTCGCTGAGCGCACGCACGACGAGATGCAGTGCGGCAGTGGTGGTCAGCGACCGGACACGCTCGCGGTCACCGGGGAACTTGCGCGTGACGGTGACCGTAGGCCGGTCGCGTAGAGCCACACCGAAGCACACGGTGCCGACCGGTTTCGTCTCGGTGCCGCCACCGGGGCCGGCCACTCCGGTGGTCGACACCGCGACATCGGTACCGAACCGTGCGAGCGCACCCTCGGCCATCGCGGCGGCGACCTGCTCGCTGACGGCTCCGTGCGTGGCGATGAGCTCGGCCGGGACGTCGAGCAGATCCGACTTGGCGTCGTTGGAGTACGACACGACGCCACCCATCACATAGGCCGACGAGCCGGGCCGGTCGGTGAGCCGCGCCGCGACGAGTCCGCCGGTGCACGACTCGGCGGTCGCGATCAGTCGCCCGTCCAAGGCGGCGACCAGGAGATCGTCGATCGTGGAACCGTCGGTCGAGAAGATCTGCCGCCCATGATGTTCGACGAGGAGGTCGAGGAGGGAGTCGTAGACCGACGCATCAGCTGCGGCGAATCGGGTGACCATGTCGAGTTCGCCTCGCCGCAGGCAGGTGGTGATCTCGAGTTGCCCGAAGGCGGGGATCGCGGTCTCCGCCGATCGCAGCGTCTCGGCGAGTTCCGCTTCGAGGAGACCGTAGGCGCGGATGGTCGCCTGACGCAGATCGTCGGCGCGTGACAGGACGTCGGCGACGGCAGCCGTGGCGATCGCGGTCGGCCACATCGCCTGGAGCTCCGAGGGCGGGCCGGGCAGGACGACGATCGTCGGCACGCCGGCGGCAGCGGGGATGACGACACCCGGCGCGGTGCCGGTCGGTGGTACCGGAACTGCCCCGACCGGTACCAGGGCCTGCTTGCGGATACCCGCCCTCGTCGGGCCGGAATCGACGTCGAATCCGATCCCGCGCCAGCGCTGGATGATCGCGGCGATGTGCTCCTCGAGTCCGGGATCGAGGAGTAGTTCGCGGCCGCAGAACTCGGCGACGGTGGCGACGGTGAGGTCGTCGGCGGTGGGGCCGAGCCCGCCGCTGGTGACGATCAGATCCACCTGCTGCTCGGCGAGGAAGCGCAGTTGCGCGGTGAGGTCGGCGGGCCGGTCGCCACAGATCGTGATGTGGGCGACGTCCACCCCGAGTTCGAGGAGTTCCTCGGACAGCCAGGGCCCGTTCTGGTCAGTGATCCGGCCGGTGAGGACTTCGGTTCCGGTGACCACGATGCCTGCGCGCACACTCACGCCATCGAGCCTAGTAGGCCACCGACGCAGAACGCGCCCCCGTCAGAGGGCGCGTTCCACGGTTCGGTGCGAACTGCGCGGAGAATGTCAGGCCTTCTCGGCCTTGGCCTTCTCCTGGGCGGACGACCGGGCGGGGTTGGCCTGGTCATCGGCCTTCGGATCGGATTCGTCCTGCTTCTCGGTCACACCGGACTTGATCCGCGCACCGATGTCGGGGTCGACGCGATGCCAGTATTCGAACGCCCGCTGGAGGATCGGTTCGGAGACACCGTTGAGGAGGTGCCCGACGACGTTGTCCACGAAACGTTCACGCTGCTCGTCGTCGAAGACCTCCCGGACCATCGTCCCCGCTTGACCCCAGTCGTCGTCCTCGGGATGGTCGACGTAGGCGCTGCGCAGGATCTCCCCGTTCGCCGCCCACTGCGGTTCGCCCTGGCCGGGATACAGCGCCGACGGGCCGCCCTTGGAATTGGGTGCGTAGACCGGGTCGGAGACGTTGTGGATGCGCATCGCCCCGTCCTTGGAGTACGAATGCACTTCGTTCTTGGGCGCGTTCACCGGGATCTGCTTGTAGTTGCCGCCGATCCGGTGGCGATGGGCGTCGGCATAGGAGAACACGCGCGCGAGCAGCATGCGGTCGGGACTGAAACCGATACCCGGCACGACGTTGTTCGGCTCGAACGCGGCCTGCTCGATCTGCGTGTGGTGATCGACCGGATTGGTGTGCAGGGTCATCTTGCCGACCTCGATGAGCGGGTAGTCGCCGTGCGGCCACACCTTCGTCAGGTCGAACGGGTTGAACCGGTAGCTCACCGCGTCGTCGAAGGGCATCAGCTGCACCTTGAGAGTCCAGCTCGGATGGTTGCCCGCCGCGATGTTCTCGAACAGGTCCCGAGTGTGGAAATCGGTGTCCGCAGAAGCCATCTGGTCGGCCTCGTGCTGGGTGAGGTGCTCGACTCCCTGGTCGGACTTGAAATGGTACTTGACCCAGTGCTTGACACCTTCGGCATTGACCCACAGGTAGGTGTGCGAGCTGTATCCGTTCATGTGGCGCCAGGTCTTGGGAATCCCCCGATCGCCCATCAGCCAGGTCACCTGATGCGCCGACTCCGGCGAGAGCGTCCAGAAGTCCCACTGCATGTCGTGGTCGCGAAGGTTGTTGTCCTGACGGCGTTTCTGCGAACGGATGAAGTGCTGGAACTTCATCGGGTCCTTGACGAAGAAGACCGGCGTGTTGTTGCCGACCATGTCGTAGATGCCTTCGGACGTATAGAACTTCAGTGCGAAACCGCGCGGGTCGCGCCAGGTGTCTGGGCTACCGCGCTCGCCCGCGACCGTCGAGAACCGCGCCACCATCTCGGTTTTCACGCCGGGCTGGAACAGCGCCGCGCACGTGTAAGCCGAAATGTCTTGCGTGGTCTCGAAGGTGCCGAACGCGCCGCTGCCCTTGGCATGTGGCTGGCGTTCAGGGATCCGCTCGCGATTGAACTGGGCCATCTGCTCGATCAGGTAGTGATCGTGCAGGACGATCGGGCCGCCGGCGCCGACCGTCAAGGAGTGTTCGTCACTCCCCGCGGGTGCTCCCGAATCCCGGGTGGTGAACAGAGAATCGTCGGACATATCGCCTCCGAGAGGTCGTCGTATCCGGGCATGAACAACGGGACCCGAGGGCTGCAGGTCCGTTCCGCCGATCCTACGCCGACGGGGTCGGCGGGACGCCGATCCCGAATTCCCGCAACACCGCCTCGGTGTGCTGTCCGAGTGCCGGTACCGGACCCATCGCGAGTTCGACGTCGTCGAAGGTCAGCGGCGGAAGCAGCGCCCGTACCGGGCCGACCTCGGTGTCCACCTCGCGCCAGCGGTCGCGCTCACTCAGCTGCGGATGCGCGACGACGCCTTCGAGGTCGCGGATCTCGGCCGCGGGAATGCCCGCGTCGGCGAGGCGACGGTCGAGCTCGTCGGTGGTGAAGCGTTTGGTCTCGGCGCCGATCGCGGCGTCGACCTCGGCTCGCCGGGCGACCCGCTCGATGTTGGTGCGATAGCGGGGGTCGTCGGCCAGATCCGGGCGCTCGAGGGCCACGCGGGTGAGCGTGTCCCAGCCGCGGTCGTTCTGGACGCCGATGAGGATGTCGCCGTCGGCGGTCGGGTACTTGTCGTAGGGCACGATGGCCGCATGGCCGAGCCCGGCACGGGCGATCTGCCGGCCGCCGTACAGGCGCATGTACATCGGGTGGCCCATCCATTCGACCGTGGCGTCGAACATGGCCACCGAGACGCGCGCGCCGACTCCGGTGGTGGCGCGTCGGAACAGCGCCGACAGTACGGAGGTCAGTGCGTACATACCGGCTGCGATGTCGGAGGTCGGGATACCCGTCTTGGACATCTCGTCGGGCGTCCCGGTCACCGAGATCAGCCCGGCCTCGGCCTGCACCAGCATGTCGTAGGCCTTGCGGTCGCGATACGGTCCGGCGTCGCCGTATCCGGACATGTCGACGACGACGAGCTCGGGATGGTCGGCGCGCAGATCGTCGGCGGCGAGGCCGAGCCGGGCGGCCGCCCCGGGAGCGAGATTCTGGACGAAGACGTCCGCGCCGGCGATCAGGGTTCGGATCGCCTGGCGTCCGTCCTCGCTCTTGAGGTCGAGGGCGACCGACTCCTTGCCGCGGTTGAGCCACACGAAGTGCGAGGCGGCGCCGCCGCGCACCGCCGCGTCGTACTGCCTCGCGAAGTCCCCGTCACCGACCCGTTCCACCTTGATGACCCGGGCGCCGAGATCGGCGAGGTGCCGGGTGGCCAGCGGTGCGGCGACGGCCTGTTCGAGCGCCACCACGGTGATGCCCTCGAGGGGCAGAAGTCCTTCGTCCGGAGTCACCGGCCAAGGATCGCCGACGGTGCCACGCTCGGTCAACGAGACCCCTCGCCGGCCTCGGGATCGTTGGTGGCCTCGGTGAGGCGATGCAGCAGATACGTGAGCGTCCGGATGTCGTCGGGGTCCCATTGGGCCAGCCGAGCACGCCAATCGGTGACCGCCGAGGCGAGCACGGCGTCGACACGTTCGCGACCGTGATCGGTGAGGGTGACCACGCGGGCGCGGGCATCGCGCGGGTCCGGGTGCCGCTCGGCGAGCCCGAGCCGCACGATCGCGTCGATCTGCCGCGTCACCGTCGACTTCTCCATGCCGACGGCGGTGACCAGATCCGACATCGGCATCGAATGGTGCCGGGCCAGCACGGTGATGAGCGGGTAGCACGACGGGTCCAGCCGCGGGTCGATGGCGCGGGCGCGCAACCGGGTGCGCACCCGGCCCCGTCGCCAGAAATCGGTCAGTTCGGCCTCGAGGCCGCTGATCGGATCCGGGCCGGTGGGGTCGTCGGCCGACGCGGTCATCTCCGAACCCATGCCGGTCAGGTTACCCAGCCGGGGTGGGGGAGGCGACGTCGGACGACTCCCGCACGTGGTGCACGATCGACAGGTGACCTCTGCACCGCGCACCAAGCCGAATGCCTGGGAGTACGTGAAGTACGCCTACTGGGCGCGTCTGCCGAAATCGATGCTCGGCTGGGTGACCAACGACCTGGCCGGCCCGGGTGCGTCGGTACGCATGGTGGTCCGCTGGGCGGTGCCATGCATCATCGTGCTGACCCCGATGCTGTTCGTCCCGGCCGACTGGGGCGTCCGGATCACGATGACCATGCCGATCCTGCTGGCCTACCTCTTCTTCTCGATCGCGTTGAACCGGGTCTACCGCCGTCACCGGCTCGTCCAGCACGGACTCGATCCCGACCTGGTGAACAAGCTCGAACGAGAGAAGAACTCGGACCTCTACGACGAGTACCACCGCAAGTACCGCGGTGAACGACGCCGCCCGTCGAACTAGGCCGAGACGGCGCCCACGTTCAGTACAGGTAGTCCTCGCCGCTGGCCCGGACCGTCACGTCGGACAGACTGATGCCCCACGGCTGGTCGATGACATGCACGACCGCCCGGGCGAGATCCTCCGGGGTGATCAGCCAGTACTTCACCGAGTCGACGTCGACGAGCTCGTCGGGCAGCGTGCCCTGCATCAGCTCCGTGATGTGCTCGCGGTACGACGCCGCACGTTGCCCGACGATCCCGCGGATCGCGCGGTCGTTGACGATCCAGCTCGCCAGGTTGGTGCCGGCCACGCCGGTCGGTTTGACCGTCGTCACCTTGATCTTGCCCTTGGCCTCGATGCGTAAGGAGTCCGACAGCATCGTCACGGCGGCCTTGGTCGCGCTGTAGACACCCGAGCCCTCGAAGCCGCCGTTGCCGTAGATCGACGCGATGTTGACCACCTGACCCCGGCCCTGCGCGACCATCTGGTCGTACACCGCCGAGATGCCGTTCACGACGCCCTTGATGTTGATGTCGATGGCCCGGTGCCACTTCTCCCAGGCCCGCTCGTGGTCGGCGAAGAACGCCAGCGGCATCACCCCGGCGTTGTTGACGATCACGTCGATCGCACCGAACCGGTCGACGGCCGCCGCCGCGGCGCCCTTCATCTGGTTCATGTCGGTGACGTCGGCGACGTGTGCGACAGCCGACCCGCCGGTGGCGGTGATGCCGTCGGCGACCGCGGTGAGCCCGTCGGCGTCGATGTCCACACCGACGATGTGAGCGCCCTGTGCCGCGCACATCTCCGCGATCACCTTGCCGAAACCGCCTCCGGCGCCGGTGATGATGATGGTCTTGCCCTGCAGATGATCAGACATGCAACTCCCCGCCCGCGACAAATGGCCGCGTCATCCTAGCGTTCCGTTGCCGCCTGCTCGGCGAACTCCCGTCCTCTCTTCGCTCTTCGGCACTCGGCCACGATCCCGACCAGGTCCACGCGAGCGCGGCGCGCCGCACTCACGCCCGCGCATCGGCCGTACACCGATGGCGGCCCTACCCACGCCCGCGACGATTCAGTCACATGACTGAAGGGCTTGTCAAGGGTTGCGTCGGCGATGTCCCCGATCACCACTGGTCACCGAAGTGGCCCTTGACACACAGGTCGTCTATGGCAAAGCCTGTGTCGCGACGGCCACGCCCCGGTCCGTCCCACGCGGCGTCCTCGACCCGCGACCACGGTCTCCACCGTCTCTCGAGCTGCCGAATCAGACAAGCACCCGGCGCCATCTCGCGCCGAACGACAGGAGAACCATGACCGGGGTATCACCGACGAGACGTACCTTCCTGCGAGCGGCGGCGATGACCGCGGCGGGTTCGGCGGCCGCGGCCGTCACCGGAGCCGGACCGGCGTCGGGAGATCCATCGCGACGGATCCGGCGGACACGCGAAGAGCATCGGGTGGTGATCGTCGGCTCGGGATTCGGCGGTGGCGTCGCGGCGCTCCGGCTCGCGCAGGCCGGCGTGCCGGTCCTGTTGCTCGAGCGGGGCCGGCGGTGGCCGACGGGTCCGAACTCGGAGACCTTCCCGCGTGCGTCGAGTCCGGACAAGCGGATCCTGTGGCACGAGTCGACCCCGAACCTCTTCGGCAAGCCGCTGAGCGTCGAACCCTATGTGGGACTGTTCGAGTCGGTCGCGGGCGTCAACATGACCGCACTCTGCCCGGCCGGCCTCGGCGGTGGTTCCCTTGTCTACCAGGGCATGACACTGCAACCGAGCGAGGCGGTGTTCAACGAGCACTTCCCGAACGCGCTCGACTGGCAACTGATGAACCGTGTGCACTACCCGCGGGTCGCGCGGATGCTGAAGGTCGCGGTGGCGCCCGATTCGGTGGTGCGTTCCCCGCAATACCTGGCACCGCGACAGTTCGCGAAACGAGTTCGGGCCGAGGGGCTTCCGCTGCAGAAGATCCCGATGCCGATCGACTGGGGGTATGCCGCGGCCGAGCTGCGTGGCGAGATGAAGCCCGCCTACACCAACGGCGACGGCGCCATCGGCGTGAACAACGGTGGCAAGCACAGCGTCGACGTCACCTATATCCGCGAGGCCGAGGCGACCGGGCGGGTTCAGGTCCGAACCCTGCACACCGTGCGGCAGGTCGCCCGCCGACCCGACGGCCGATGGTCCCTCGAGGTCGAACGCACCGACGAGTCCGGGAAAGTGTTGGAGCACAACGAACTGATCGCTGGGACGCTCATCCTGTCGGCGGGCAGCGTGAACACGACCAAGCTGTTGGTGAAGGCGCGCGCGACCGGAACCGTGCCGGGCCTGCCCGACGGAGTGGGGCACGGATGGGGCACCAACGCCGACCGGATCTACACCTGGACCAGCCCCAGTATCGACTTCGGGACGGTACAGGGCGGACCGGTGGTCTTCGGCAGCCCCAACTGGAGTGATCCGAAGAGCGCGTTCACCGTCATCCAGGCATCGCTGCCGCCACTACCCGTGTACGCCGGCACCACGATGATGGTCGGCTTCGGGGTGAGCTCGGGACGTGGCGTCATCTCCTACGACTCGGCGATCGGAGATTCGGTGATCCGCTGGCCACACGAGGGCGATTCGGAGATCCAGACCAAGCACATCGACCGGACCGTGCGCCGGATCGCCGGACCCGACGCCGTCCTGACCGACACCAATGCGGTGTTCCCCTCGACCTGGCACGCGCTCGGCGGGGCCAACATGGGTGCAGTGTGCGACCTCGAGGGACGCGTCCACGGCCAGCGCGGGCTCTACGTCATCGACGGCGCACTCATGCCGGGCAACACCGCGGCCTGCAATCCATCGATGACCATCGCGGCGGTCGCCGAGCGCGCCCTCGACCGGATCGTCGCCCGGGATGTCGGCACGGTCATCTGATCACCGGGAGGCGGCCGGCGCGAGCCACATCCCGGTCAGCGCATCGACGACCAGGTCGCGCTCGTGCTCCCATGGGGCTGTTCGAGTCCCGCCGCCCTCGGCGGCCCGTTCGATGTCGGCGAGCGCGTTGACGATCATGTGGCGCGTCAGGTTGTTGCGCACTTCGAGCACGTCGTCGGGAAAGGTCGGCAAGGTGGCGTAGAACCGGTCGAGGATCGTCATGAGGACCTCCGATCGCGCGGTCTCCTCGTAGAGCAGGGCGGTCGCGGACGGATCGCTCGACACCTGGGCGAAGAACCGGGCGAAGTAGCTCGGCGCACCGATCTGTGCGAGGTACTCGACCTCGGGCCCGACGAGGCAGCGGAGCCAGTCGCGGACCCCGGGGTCGGGTCCGACCTCCGACAGGCATTTCTGGCGAAGCCGCTCGATCGGGACGTTGTGCGACGTCAGGGTGGCGCGGAGGAGATCGTCCTTGGAACCGAAGTGATGGCCGACGGCATAGTTGTTGCCCTGACCGGCCGCCTTGCTGATCTGGCGACTGGACACGGCCGCGACCCCGTTCAGGGCGATCAGTTTCTCGGCCGCCTCGATGAGCAGCGCACGGGTGCGGGCAGACTGCTCCGTCTTGCCTTCGCTCATGGATCGATGATGCCCTACCGTCGCCGATCGAGACGCCGGGATGGTGGCCGTGTCCGACTCGCCGAAACACCGCAAAGCGGTCAGTGCCGTACGGAGGTGCGTCGACGCGACACGCGAACCGACCCCGGCTGCGCGGGAAGTCGCAGCGCGAGTGGTCATCCGGGCCTAAGGTGGATCGACGAATGCCCGGATGATCCACCGTCCGACCGACCGCCGGTCGCAGGACCCGACTGTTGGGAGGGACCAGATGGCGACTGCGCCTCCGGCCACGGCGAACCTGCGAGAACTGACGCTCCGAGGTGCCGTCCTCGGTGGCATCATCACGCTGGTCTTCACGGCCGCCAACGTGTACCTCGGCCTCAAGGTGGGCCTCACGTTCGCCACCGCGATCCCGGCCGCCGTCATCTCGATGAGCATTCTGCGGTACTTCGCCAACCACTCGGTGGTCGAGAACAACATCGTCCAGACGATCGCGTCGGCCGCCGGCACGCTGTCGGCGATCATCTTCGTCATACCTGGTCTGGTCATCATCGGATGGTGGACGGGCTTTCCGTACTGGATCACGGTGGCGGTGTGCGCGATCGGCGGAATCCTCGGCGTCATGTACTCGATCCCGCTACGGCGCGCGCTGGTCACCGGCTCCGACCTGCCCTACCCGGAAGGCGTTGCGGCAGCAGAGGTACTGAAGGTCGGCGACTCCGCGGGCGGCGCCGCGGAGAACAAGGCCGGCCTGCGCACGATCGTCATCGGTTCGCTCGCGTCCTCCGGTTTCGCCCTGCTCACCAAACTCCAGGTCCTCAGCGATTCGATCTCGACGACGATCAGGATCGGCACGGGCGGAACGTTGTTCAGTGCCGGGTTGTCGATGTCGCTGATCGGCATCGGCCATCTCGTCGGGATCACCGTGGGCATCGCCATGCTCGTCGGGGTGGTGATCTCCTACGTCGTACTGCTGCCCATCGAGACCCAGGGGCGCACGGCGGGGGAGGATTTCGGCGACGCCGTCAGCTCGATCTTCGCCAACGACGTGCGACTCATCGGGGCCGGGGCGATCGCCATCGCGGCCGTCTGGACGCTGATCAAGGTCATCGGTCCGATCGTGCGGGGAATCCGGGCGGCCATGGTCTCCTCGCGATCGCGTCGGGAGGGGGTCACGGTCGACATCACCGAGCGGGACATGCCGATCAACATCGTCGGCGGCAGCATCCTCGTGCTGCTCATCCCGATCGGAATCCTGTTGTGGGACTTCGTGCGCGACACGGTTCTGGAGGGCAGTGCCACCGGGATCATCGTGGTCAGCATCGTCTTCGTGTTCGTCATCGGACTGGCGGTCGCGTCGGTGTGCGGGTACATGGCGGGCCTGATCGGGTCGTCGAACAGCCCCATCTCCGGCGTGGGCATCCTGGTGGTTCTCATCGCCGCACTGCTCGTGAAGCTGACCTTCGGGCCGGCGGACGACTCGCAGACCGACGCGCTCATCGCCTACACGTTGTTCACGGCCGCGGTCGTCTTCGGCGTCGCGACCATCTCCAATGACAACCTGCAGGACCTCAAGACCGGTCAACTCGTCGGGGCGACACCGTGGAAACAGCAGGCGGCGCTGATCATCGGCGTGCTGTTCGGGTCGGCCGTGATCCCGCCGATCCTGCAGCTGATGTACGAGGCCTTCGGGTTCGTCGGCGCGCCGGGTGCCACCGAGGACGCGCTCGCGGCACCGCAGGCCGGGCTGCTGACGACCCTCGCGCAAGGTGTCCTCGGGGCGGACCTGAACTGGGGACTCGTCGGAATCGGCGCCCTGATCGGCGCGGTGGTGATCGTTATCGACGAACTCCTCGGTCGCGCAGGGCGTTTCCGGCTGCCGCCGCTGGCTGTCGGGATGGGCATGTACCTGCCGATGTCGGTGGTCCTGATCATCCCGATCGGCGCCTTCATCGGTCACTACTACAACCGCTGGGCCGAACGCAGCGGCGGCGCAGTGGAACACAAGAAGAGGATGGGTGTCCTGCTGGCCACCGGTCTGATCGTCGGCGAGGCGCTCTTCGGCGTGGTCTTCGCCGGGATCGTGGCGGCAACGGGCGATGACTCGGCGCTGGCGATCGTCGGCGACGGCTTCGGGACCTGGGCACAGATCCTCGGCGTCATCGTGTTCGCCGCGACCATCGCCCTCCTCTACGACCGTGTCCGCAAGATCGCAACCGCGAGCGGGACGTCGTCGACGACCGCCGGCACTCCGAAGGACTGACATGGCAGAGGGAATACTGGCACGTGCGATCGACGATTTCACGGCCGGTGCCGAACATCTGACGCAGTTGGTGGACCTGATCGCCGACGATCGCTGGGACGGACCGGGTCTCGGCGAATGGTCGTTGCGATCGCTCGTCGGACACGCGAGCAGATCGCTGACGACGGTCGTCACCTACCTGGCCGAGCCCGGTGGTGATGTCGAATTGACCTCGACCGCGGCCTATTTCGCATCGATTCGCGGTTACGGAGACCCCGCGTCGGTCCGACAGCGAGGAGTGGACGCCGGGCTGTCCCTGGGGAACGATCCGCGCGCCGGGGTCCGGGAGCGGCGCGCACAGGCCGTCGACGCCCTTGCGGGAACGGGGGATCGGCCCCTGACGACGCCGTTCGGCGGCATCATGCTGTCCGATTACCTGCCCACCCGGACCTTCGAACTCGCGGTGCACGGTCTCGACATCTCGCGGGCGATCGGTTCCGATCTCCCGCTGCCGGCCGAGGTGCTGGCGTCAGCGCTGTCGACGGCGGCCGCCACCGCACTGCTCACCGGTCAGGGCGAGCAGGCGTTGCTCACCCTGACCGGCAGGGAATCTGCACCGTTGTCCGTCGTCTGACGTCCCCGACGGGGCGGTCAGCTCGCGACATTCGTGCGCGCGAACTCGGCGACGATCGCGGCGTTGAAGGCGGCGAGGTCGTCGGGCTTGCGGCTGGTGATCAGCACGTTGTCCCCGTCGCGGCATGTCACGACCTCCTCGTCGACCCAGGTGCCGCCGGCGTTGATGACGTCGGTGCGCACACTCGGGAACGACGTGAGGGTGCGGCCGCGGACAACGTCGGCCTCGATCAGGGTCCAGGGCGCGTGGCAGATGGCCGCGACCGGCTTGCCGGCATCGAAGAAGCTGCGCACGAAGCGGACGGCGGGCTCCGAGGTTCGCAGGAAATCCGGGTTCGCGACACCGCCCGGCAGGACCAGCGCGTCGAAGTCCATCACGCGGGCGTCCTCGAGAGGGGTGTCGACGGGGAAGGTGTCGGCCTTGTCGAGGTGGTTGAACGCCTGCACCGTGCCGGAGTCGGTGGACACCAGGACGGGCTTGCCGCCGCACGCCTCGACCGACTTCCACGGTTCGGTGAGTTCGACCTGCTCGGCGCCCTCCTGGGCGACGAGGAAAGCGATGGTGGTGCCGTTCAGTTCTTCGGCCATGGCCGTGTACCTCCTTGTACGCACCGACTACGGCATCGGTGCCTCGTCGGATCCGGTACCCGCGGGTGTCGTGCACCAAACGGTCACACCCCGCCCGGGCATGACCCGGGCGGGGTGTGTTGAATGTCCCCGGACGACGACTGGGAGGTAGGGGTGGGTGGTTTCGACGGCGTCGCGACGCTGGTCCATCTGGCACGTGGTGGACAGATCGGCGAGTCCCACGAGACGCCGCACACGGTGATCGCCGACGCACCGCACCGCACGCTGCGGCGGTACGGCACCGACGACGAGGTGATCGCAGCCGTCGGCACGGGACGGCGGCCGGTGCTGCTGATCCCGCCGCTCGCGGTGTCCACATCGTGCTACGACCTCGCCGACGGGCTGTCGGTGGTGCAGTTCCTCCTGTCGACCGGCCGGGTTCCGTACGTGCTCGACTTCGGCGACATGACCCGCGCCGACCGACACCTCGGGTTCGCCGACTTCTTCGACGACATCGTTCCCGGTGCCGTCGCCGCGACCGTCGCAGACTTCTACGGCAACGCCGATGACCCGGGCGCCGGAACGTCGCGGGATTCCGCGGAGATCGACCTCCTCGCGTGGAGTATCGGCGGGACCATCAGCCTGTTGACCGCTGCCGCGAACCCAGACCTGCCGGTGGCGTCGGTCGTCGCGGTCGGGACGCCTCTCGATTACTCCAAGGTGCCGCCGTATCCGCTGGTCAAGACGCTGATGAAGCCGGTCGGCACCGCGCCGGTGACGCTGGCGCTGCGGGCGCTCGGCGGAATCCCGGCGCCACTGGTCCGCCTCGCCTACCGGGGCACGGCGTGGCAGCGCGAACTCAAGAAGCCGGGTTACATCCTGCGCAACGCCGACGACACCGACGCGCTGACCCGGATGAAGGCCATCGACCGGTTTCAGGAGACGATGCCCGGCTACCCGGGCAAGGTGTCCGAGCAGATGTGGGAGAACTTCATCATGCGCGGCGAACTCGCCGACGGGGTGCTCGACTTCGACGGAAGAGTCGTCGACCTCGCCGAGGTCGCGGTACCGGTCGCGCTCTTCGGCAGTCACCGCGACGCGATCGTCAGCTGGGCCGCCGCCCACCACGGGGTGGAGCTGCTCTCCGGGTCGCCGCGCGTCGAGTTCACCACGGTGGAGACCAGCCATCTGGGACTGATCGCCGGGTCCGCTGCGGTCGAGCAGACGTGGCCCCGCATCGACGAGTTCCTGACGTCGGTGGACACGCGCCGTGCCTAGATGAAAAAACCTTCATCTTCGACTCATGGACGGCTCACCGGCGTCCGTCAGAGTCGTTGACATGAACTTCTCACGAGTACTCGCCACCATCGCCCTCGGTGCGCTCGCGGTTGCCGTCGTGACCGCCAGCTTCTTCCTCATCCGTTCGCCCGAGCCCAGCCTGGCCTCCGACGCCGTGTCCGTGGACGTGTCCCAGACACCGGAGGCCAAGACGGCTCCCGCGCAGTCGCCGCAGGTGCCGACCCCGGCCGCGGCCCCGGTTCCCCGGGTCCCGGCCGGCGCGCCGGTGCAGCGGGCCGTCCCGCCGAACCTGGGTTCCGACGACGACGACTGGTGCGACGTCAACGCGGCCCATCGCGACGACGACTGTGACGACGACTGGGACGACAACGGCCGGGACGACAACGACGACTGGGACGGCCAGGACGACGACTGGGACGATGACATCGATGACGGCCAGGACGACTGACGACGCGACAGCGAGACCAGCCGAGAGTGCGGGTGTGCGTCAGCGCCCCGCGCTCTCGGCGCGTTGGCGCATCACGGCCTGGATCATGCTCACCACGTTCCTGCTGCTGGTGGTGGTGTTCGTGGTGACGCGCAACCTGTTGCTCCGTGACGTCGACACCCGGGTGAACAACTACGTCGCGCAGGAGGCGAGCGAGTTCCGGACGTTCGCGTCCGAGGGGGTCGATCCGACGACGACGGAACCGTTCACCTCGGTGTCGCGACTGCTCGAGGTGTTCCTGTCGCGGCAGTCGGCCGGTGAGGGCGAGGTCATGGCCGGCGTCGTCGGCGACACCGAGATCCTCGAACTGCCGGGCAACGCCTGGCCGGCCCCGGGCGAGGGGCGTCGCGTCCTCGACGAACTGCGGGCGCAGAGCGGGGCGGCCGGGGTCTTGATGACCGCACACGGTGAGATCCGCTGGGGCAAGGTGGATCTGACGCCCGTCGGTGGCGGCTCGGCCGACCCGGCGTCGGGCGCGTCGCAGCCGGGAACCTTCATCGTCGGCATCTACACCGACCCGGGCCGGGAACTGGTCGACCGCACGATGCGGGTGCTGGCGATCGTCGGCCTGGCCGGGATGATCGTCACCACCGGCGTGGCGTATCTGGTCGCGGGCCGGATCCTGGCGCCGGTCCGCAGTGTGCGGATGGTCGCCGCGGAGATCAGCGAGAACGACCTCACCGCACGGGTCCCGGTCATCGGACGCGACGACGTGGCCGCGCTGGCCCAGACCTTCAACGCGATGCTGGACCGTATCGAGGATGCCTACACGACGCAGCGGCAGTTCGTCGACGACGCCGGACATGAACTGCGGACCCCGATCACGGTCGTGCGCGGCCATCTCGAGTTGCTGCCCGACGATCCGGAGGAGAGGCGCAAGACCCTCGATCTCGTGGACAGCGAGCTGGGGCGGATGGGCCGCATCGTCGGCGATCTGCTCATGCTGGCGAAGTCGGAGCAACCCGACTTCGTGGTGGCCAGGCCGACCGACGCGGCTCAGCTGATGCTCGACATCGAGTCCAAGGTGCAACCGCTCGGTGACCGGCAGTGGTTGCTCATGGAGGTCGCCGAGGGCCCGTGCGTGGTGGATCACGACCGGATCACCCAGGCGATGCTGCAGTACGCCTCCAACGCGGTTCGGCACACCCATGCCGGTTCCGTCATCCAGCTGGGCTCACGCTTCGCCGGCGTCGGAGCGCAGCGACACCTGTCGATCTGGATCACCGACGACGGTCCGGGGGTCGAGCAGGAGGACGCGGCGCGGATCTTCGAGCGGTTCCAGCGCGGGCAGTCGGCGTCGGCGCCTCAGCACGCGGCCGGCGCCGGGCTGGGACTGGCGATCGTGCGGGCCATCGCCGACGCCCATCACGGAATCGCCTGGGTACGTAGCATTCCCGGGCACGGCGCCACGTTCGGCATCGACGTCCCGGTTCCCGACACGACCCCCTACACCGATGCAGCGCCGTCGGTGCCAGCAGAAGGAGAGCGGCGATGAGCCGGGTTCTGATCGCCGAGGACGACGCGCGGATCGCCTCGTTCATCGGCAACGGACTGCGTGCGGCCGGGTACAGCACCGAGCACGTGTCCGACGGCTTGTCGGCGCTCGAGGCCGTGCGCAGCGGCGGTTTCGACATGGTCGTCCTCGACATCGGTCTCCCGGCGATGGATGGCTTCGATGTCCTGTATTCCATGCGCGGCGAGGGGATCACGACGCCGGTCGTGGTACTCACCGCCCGGGACAGCGTGAGCGACACGGTGAACGGCCTCGAGGGCGGTGCCAACGACTACATGACCAAGCCCTTCCAGTTCGCCGAACTGCTCGCCCGCATCCGGCTACGACTCGTCGACGACTCGGCCGTCGCGTCGGAGAACCTGTTGTCCGCCGGGGATCTTCGGTTGGATCTGAAGTCCAGGCGCGCCCGGGTGGGTGCGGAGACGTTCGACCTCACCGCGCGCGAGTTCGCACTACTGGAGGTGTTCCTGCGTCACCCCGATCAGGTGCTCTCGCGCGAACAGATCCTCGGCCACGTCTGGGGTTACGACTTCGACCCGGCGTCGAATGTGGTCGACGTCTACGTGCGCGCCCTGCGGAACAAGATCGGTTCTCACCGATTGGAGACGGTGCGCGGCATGGGGTATCGGCTACGCGCGTCGAACTAGTCGCTCCTCACTCCGGTGCGACACTGAGCCAGTCGGCGAACCCGGAGGGGTCGTGCCGGCCGAGTGCCCCGTGCTCGAAGAGTCCCCAACCGGTGCGGGTGGTGCCGTCGGACTCCCGGCATTCGGCGCGTCCGACGTGATCGATCACGCCGAACGGCATGCGACCGACGATCTCGGCACTGGTCATGTCGTAGGTGCGGCGTTCGGTGAAGTCCGTTCCGCGCCAGACGCCGTGGGTCCAGTCGGGGTCACCGCCGTAACCGCCGCCCACATGAATGGGAACGGGCAGCAGGGACTCCACCTGCAGCGTCACCGAGGAACCCCCTGCCCCGGTCGTGGAAATCGTTGCACCGGTGGGTACCCGGGTGCCCGGTGCGTAATGGACCGAGACGTTCGGCCAGCCCAGTTGTTCGACGCGGCCGTCTTTCCACACGCGCGAGCAGTCGTTGAGTGTGCGGTAGCCGTCGGGGTCCTCCTGGAGGATGAGGACGAGCTGGAAGTCGTCGAAGGCCATGGGGACGTACAGCCACCACATGCCCTCGAACGGTGGATCCGCCGGCCGCCCCGCGGGCTCGGGCTCGCCGACCGGCCGGATTCCCCACGAACGGTCGCGGGTGCCGATCCAGGTCGACGGGTCGACGACGATGTCCTCGCCATCGACGGTGATAGAACCACGCCAGCTGCCGACCTGCGCGAACCGCTGCGCGTCGAGGGTGACCTTTGCGCCTTGCCTCATCACGTGCGGCTGTTCGAGCAGTGCGTCGAACAGGCCCTCCCAGTGGAGATCCAGGGCGATGCCCTCGGTCTCGTCCAGCGTCAGGTGCAGCGCGCGCAGCGGGTTCTCGATGCTCAGCCGATAGTTGCCGACGCGCTGCTCGAGCCGGTTGTCGTCGATCGCGTCGCTGAGGTGCACCGCGGTCTGGGTGTCGGTGCCGTCCGGGTTCCGCCGCCGGATCAGCACGAACGCGTCCTTCACACCCAGGTTGGGGTAGTAACCGATCCCGGTGATGAGAAAGATGGTGCCGCTGCGGTCGTGGGCGTTGAGGTACGCGCGGTCATAGAAGTTGCGGTCGCTGTTGCCCGGCCATGCAATCGGCTGCGGTAGTTGATGAATGGGGTACTCGTCCATCGGGCCCAAGCCGTGTCGGCTCATGCGGTCAGTCCTCCTCGAGGAGTCGTTCGAGCAGTGGTCGGTGGTAGAACAGGGTGCCGTCGACGTCGTCGGGACGTTCGAGTTCGCCGAAGTGCACGCGGCGGGCGCCGGTCCGCATGAAGACACAGCACCACTGGACCGCGGCATGGACGTAGAACCAGCGCAGGTCGCCCAACTCGACTCCGGTGAGTTCGCGGTAGGTGTCGCGGACGTCGTTCTCGCGGAGCAGGTCCGGCAGCCCGGGAAGGCCGGCCATCGTCGCGAGCTCCTGGAAGACCCGGTGTGCGAATATCACCCAGGCGATGTCCAGTTCGCGGGGACCGGTGCGCGCCATCTCCCAGTCGAGCACCGCCGTCGGGGTGAAGTCGACGAACATCATGTTCCCGATGCGCGAATCTCCCCAGGACAGCACCGGTTCGGCGTTCGTGGCATCGTCGGGGAAGTTGTCCGCGAGCCAGGCGAGCGCCCGCTCGACGAGAGGAGAGCGCCCGATCCCCTCGACCGAGAAGTCGTACCAGTCCCGCAACCAGGCGAGCAGACGAGCGAGGGGAGTGTCACCGGCGGGTAGGTCGTCGGAGAGGAAGTCGAACTGCCGGGCCGCGTCGGGGATCGAGTGCAGGGCGGCGATCACGCCGACCGCGGACTCCTGGGCCCGCCGGCGATCGTACTCGGCGGCGTCCCCGAACCAGTTGTCGCCGAACGTGTACGGCATGACATCGGGTGGGACTTCGCCCTCGCACCGGTCCATGAGAAAGAACGGGGCTCCCAGCAGCGAGCCGGTCGGCTCGAGGTGGTGCACTGCCGGGACCGGGACGTCGCTGAGCCGGGCGATCAGACGCATCGTCTCGTACTGGTGATCCATTCGGTAGGAACGGAACACGGGGACGTCGGTGGTCGACGGCGCCATCCGCATCACCCAGTGCCGGGTGGGCTCGCCGGGCCACGACACCGAGACGGGGATGGTCTCCGACGACATGCCGTTGCTGTCGCCGCCCGCCACGACCGTGACGGCGGGGGTGTCGTCGGGAGTGTCGTCCTGCTCGGTGAGCCAGCGCGCGAGCGTGTCCGGGACAGAGGTGTTGTCCCGGCTCGAACGTTGCAGATGGTCGACCTGCTCGACGGCGGGCTCGGTGGCCATGGCACCCCCTGTGTTCGGCAGCGAGAGATTCGCTACGGTGAGTAGCGTTATGACAGCAGAACGGTCGGGCGGCCCGCAGCGACTTGGCGAAAATTTTCGAAGGGAAGTCGGCGAGTGATGAGTGCTGGGACGGGGGAGTCGGTCTCGGGCCGACCGCGCGACCTGCGGATCGACTCCGCGGTGCTCGACGCCGCCGCCGAACTGCTCGTCGATGTCGGATACCGCAAGCTCACCATGGCCGCGATCGCCGAACGCGCGGGCACCACGAAGACCGCGCTCTACCGTCGCTGGACGGGAAAGGCAGAGCTGGTGCATGACGTCGCGTTCTCCCGGATGATGCGGCTGCCACCGTCCAGCGGTGAGGTCGCCGCCGACATCCGCATCATGGTCGCGGCGGCGCGTGACCTGTTCGCCAGTCCCGTGACCCGCGCGGCGTTGCCCGGTCTCATCTCGGACATGGCTGCCGAACCCGAGCTGGCGGCGCGTGTGCACGCCGGGTTCGCGGAGGTGTTCGGCGCGTTGCGTGATCGGTTGGTGGTCGCCGTCGATCGCGGCGAGGTGCATCCCGATGTCGATCCGGATCGGCTAATCGAGGTCGTCGGCGGGGCGGCGATGCTGCATGCGCTGTTGCTCGACAATCGCGACTTCGAGGCCGCGTGGGCCGATCAGCTGAGCGCGATCGTCGTGCACGGAGTTCTCCGGTGACTCGCCCGCACCCACCTACACTCGTGGGATGACCGCCCCGAGCAACACCGACGATGTCGTCGAGCAGATCCTGTCCACCTACGACGCGATCACCGTGGTCGGTGCCAGCGCCAATCCGTCGAAGGCCGCCAACGAGGTACCGGCGTACATGAAGAACCGTGGCTGGCGGATCATTCCGGTGAACCCCGCGGCCGACGAGATCGTCGGGGAGAAGGTGTACCGCACCCTGGCCGACATCCCGGAACAGGTCGGCCTCGTCGACGTGTTCCGCCCGGGACCCGAGTGCGCCGACGTCGCCCGGGCGGCCGTCGCCGCCGGCGCGACCGCGCTCTGGCTGCAGCTCGGGATCATCTCGGCGGAGGCGCGGGCGATCGCCGAGGATGCGGGTCTGCTGTACGTCGAGGACCGCTGCCTGATCATCGAGCAGCGCCGCACCGGTATCGTCCCCGGCTGACGCCGACGGTGACCCGGTGAACTTCCTCGACGAGCTCACGCATCAGCGACTGCCGCTGTTCCTGCTGTTCGCGTCGTTCGTCATCACGTTCATCGTCACGCGGGTGATCACCCGACTCATCCGGGCGGGCAAGGGCCCCTTCCGCAACAACGTCTCAGACGGCGTGCACGTGCACCACATGGTGCCCGGTCTGATCCTGACGATCGTCGGCGCCTTCCTCTCGGTGGGTGTCAACGGGGCGTCGCCCGGTGCGCAGATCAGTGCGGTGTTGATCGGTGTCGGCGCCTCACTGGTGCTCGACGAGTTCGCACTGATCCTGCGCCTTCAGGACGTGTATTGGTCACCGGAGGGCCAGCTCTCGGTTCAGGTGGTGGCGCTGACGGTGGCCGCGCTGGGCATGGCGGTCCTCGGGTTCAACCCGCTCGACGACGCGGACGTGGAGATCGGTCCCGTCGCGCTGGTGGCCACCGTGCCGATCAATGTCGCCTGCGCGATCCTGTGCGTGCTCAAGGGCAAGTTCTCCACCGCCATCGTCGGCGTCTTCATCCCGGTGTTCGCCTGGGCCGGTGCCATCCGGCTGGCCCGACCGCACTCGGCGTGGGCGCGCCGGCGGTACGCACCGGCGAAGACGGAGAAAGCGCGGGCCCGCGCGAAGAGATTCGACGACCGTTGGGGCCGTTGGGGTCTGAGCATCGGCGACCTCATCGCGGGCAAGCCCACCGACCCCACGAGTCTGGTGGCCGGTGCGCCGGGAGACAAGACGACGGCCGCGGCTCCGGGTACGCCGCCGCCTGCTCCCTGATCGAAAGAAGCGACCCATTGCTCCCTGAGGTGTGAGGAGCGATAGCGACGAGCCACGAAGACATCCCAGGGGTGCAAGGTGTCAAGCGGCGAGGTTGGCGCGGTGGTTCCAGGCGGTGTGTTCGTTGTAGAGGGTGCGGTGTTTGAGGCAGCCGTGGAGGATGCCGATGAGCCGG
>NZ_JAFFZF010000056.1:0-24250 GCF_016924115.1 Gordonia sp. BP-119 | reverse complement strand
CCCCCGCGGCGGAACGTCCCAGCCCACGTCCCGCTCCCGCGGCACCGGCGCCGCAGGCCCCGGCCGCGTCGGCAGCACCGTCTGCCCCCACGTCGAGCCCGGGTCCGCGTCCCGGCCCGAAGCCGGGTCCGCGTACGCCGCGGGTGGGCAACAACCCGTATTCGTCGGCACCGGCGCCCGCGCCGCGTCCGGCTGCCCGTCCCGGACCGGGTCAGGGCGGTCCGCGTCCCGGCGGTGGCCGTCCCGGCGCCGCCGGCCAGGGTGGTCCGCGTCCCGGTGGCGGTCGTCCCGCTCCCGGCCAGGGCGGTCCCCGTCCCAATCCCGGCAACATGCCCCCGCGTCCGAGTCCCGGCGCCATGCCGTCGCGTGCGGCCCGTCCTGACGCCCGTCCGGGTGGTCGCGGCGGTGCCGGCGGAGGCCGTGGTGGCCCCGGCGGCGGCGGTGGTTACCGCGGCGGCGGCGGAGCCGGTGCACCGGGAGGACCTCCCGGTGGCGGTTTCCGCGGACGTCCCGGCGGCGGTGGCGGTGGCGGCCGTGGACGCGGCGGCGCAGCAGGCGCCTTCGGTCGTCCCGGTGGTGCACCGCGCCGTGGTCGCAAGTCGAAGCGGGCGAAACGCGCCGAGTACGAGAACATGCAGGCACCGGCCGTCGGTGGCGTCCGGCTGCCGCGCGGCAACGGCGAGATCATCCGTCTCGCCCGCGGTGCGTCGCTGTCCGACTTCGCCGACAAGATCGACGCCAACCCGGCTTCGCTGGTCCAGGCGCTGTTCAACCTCGGCGAGATGGTGACGGCGACCGAGTCGGTCAACGACGAGACGCTCGAGCTGCTCGGCTCGGAGATGAACTACCGCGTCCAGGTGGTCAGCCCCGAGGACGAGGACCGCGAGCTGCTCGACAGCTTCGACCTCACCTACGGCGAGGACGAGGGCGGCGAGGAAGACCTCGAACAGCGTCCGCCGGTGGTCACCGTCATGGGCCACGTCGATCACGGTAAGACCCGACTGCTCGACACGATCCGTAAGGCCAACGTCCGGGAGGGCGAGGCCGGCGGCATCACGCAGCACATCGGTGCCTACCAGGTGAACACCCACCTCAACGGTGAGGATCGCCTGATCACCTTCATCGACACCCCGGGTCACGAGGCGTTCACCGCCATGCGTGCCCGCGGCGCCAAGGCGACCGACATCGCGATCCTCGTGGTCGCGGCCGACGACGGCGTCATGCCGCAGACGGTGGAGGCGGTCAACCACGCCCAGGCGGCCGACGTGCCGATCGTGGTCGCGGTGAACAAGATCGACAAGGAAGGCGCCGACCCGCAGAAGATCCGCGGGCAGCTGACCGAATACGGTCTGGTCCCCGAGGAGTACGGCGGCGACGCCATGTTCGTCGACATCTCGGCCAAGCAGGGCGAGAACATCGACGCGCTGCTCGAGGCCGTCCTGCTCACCGCGGACGCGTCGCTGGACCTGCGTGCGAACCCGGACATGGACGCCCAGGGTGTCGCCATCGAGGCGCACCTCGACCGCGGCCGCGGCCCGGTGGCGACCGTGCTGGTCCAGCGCGGCACGCTGAAGGTCGGCGACTCGATCGTCGCCGGCGACGCCTACGGACGTGTCCGACGCATGGTCGACGAACACGGCGACGACGTCCCCGAGGCGCTGCCGTCGCGTCCGGTCCAGGTCATCGGCTTCACCTCGGTCCCCGGCGCAGGCGACAACCTGCTCGTGGTCGAGGAGGACCGCATCGCCCGGCAGATCGCCGACCGGCGCAACGCGCGCAAGCGCAACGCGCTGGCGGCACGCAGTCGCAAGCGGATCAGCCTGGAAGACCTGGATTCGGCTCTCAAGGAGACCAGCCAACTCAACCTCATCCTCAAGGGTGACAACTCGGGTACGGTCGAGGCCCTCGAAGAGGCCCTGCTGAACATCGAGATGGGCGACGAGGTCTCGCTGCGGATCATCGACCGCGGTGTCGGTGGCGTCACCGAGACCAACGTCAACCTGGCCGCGGCCTCGGATGCGATCATCATCGGCTTCAACGTCCGGGCGGAGGGCAAGGCCACCGAGCTGGCCAACCGCGAGGGCGTCGACATCCGGTACTACTCGGTGATCTACCAGGCCATCGACGAGATCGAGAGCGCGCTCAAGGGCATGCTCAAGCCGATCTACGAAGAGGTGGAGCTCGGCCGCGCCGAGATCCGCGCGATCTTCAAGTCGTCGAAGGTCGGCAACATCGCCGGTTGCCTCGTGCAGTCGGGCATCATGCGGCGTAACGCCAAGGCCCGCCTGCTGCGCGACAACGTGGTGGTCGCCGAGAACCTCACCGTGTCGTCGCTCAAGCGTGAGAAGGACGATGCCACCGAGGTTCGCGAAGGCTACGAATGTGGTCTCACGCTGACCTACTCGGACATCAAGGTGGACGACGTGATCGAGACCTACGAGCTGCGGGAGAAGCCGCGCGACTGATCGCGGCCACGACCACCCTCGTACGACATCTCGACAGCTGTGGTGCGCGCCGACCGGTCTCCGGTCGGCGCGCACGCAGCGCTATGGAAGGAGTCCTGGAATGGCAGATCCGGCACGGGCTCAGCGCCTGGCCAAGCGGATCTCGTCGATCGTCGCGTCGGCGATCGCGCACGAGATCAAGGATCCGCGACTGGCATATGTGACGGTCACCGATGCCCGGGTGACCAACGATCTCCACGACGCGACGATCTACTACACCGTGATGGGTGAATCCATCGACGCCGAACCCGACTTCGAGGCCGCGGCCGCGGGTCTGGCGAAGGCGACCGGTGTGCTGCGGTCGAAGGTCGGTGCGGGTACCGGGGTGCGCTTCACCCCGACCCTGCGCTTCGTACTCGACACGGTTCCCGATGCCGCGCGTCAGATGGAGGAGCTCGTCGCCCGCGCCCGCGCGAACGACGAACTCGTCGCCCGCCGCGCTGCCGAGGCGAAGCCGGCGGGGGAGTCCGACCCGTACCGCTCGGCGGACGACGACACCACCGGTACCCGCGAGTGAGCAGTTCGTCGAGCGCGGCGATCGCCGCGACGCTGGCCTCCGCGACCGCGGTGACCATCTGCTGTCATGTCCGCCCCGATGCGGACACGATCGGCAGCGGTCTGGCGCTGGGGCTGGCACTCGATCGCCGGGGCGTCGACGTCGAGGTCTCCTACCCGGGGACCGAACAGCTCCCGGCCTCGCTCGCCGGGCTGCCCGGCGGCAAGTTGCTGTGCGCTCCGGCGCAGGTCATCGGGCACCCGCTGGTGGTCGCGGTCGACGCCGCCAACCTCGAGCGGCTGGATTCGCTCGGTGAGACGTTCACCGCGGCGCAGACGTCGATCGTGATCGACCACCATGCGTCGAACCCCGGTTTCGGCGACCTCGACCTGGTGGACCCGGCCGCCGACTGCACCGCCGTGCTGGTGCTCGACGTCCTCGACGACCTGGGCGTCGAACTCGACGCCGACATCGCCACCTGCGTCTACGCCGGCCTCAGCACCGACACCGGCTCGTTCCGGTGGGCCCGTCCGGCGTCGTTCCGGGTCGCGGCCCGGCTCCTGGAGACCGGCGTCGACACGCGGAAGTGGAGCCGGATCCTGTTCGACTCCCATCCGTTCGCCTGGTTCTCGATGATGTCGGGTGTCCTGGCGTCGGCGCAGCTCGTACCCACCGCCTGCGACGGTGAGGGTCTGGTGTACGCCGTGGTCGACCAGCAGGCGCTGGCCGGGATGAGCTGGGAGGAGTCCGAGAGCGTCGTGGACACCATCCGGACCGCTCGCGAGGCCGAGGTGGCAGCGGTGTTCAAGGAGGGCGAGCCGGGTGTCTGGACGGTCTCGCTGCGGTCCAAGGACATCGTCGATCTCGTACCGATCGCCCGGGCGCACGGCGGCGGCGGGCATCGTCAGGCCTCCGGGTACAGCGACACCGGTACCGCCGACGAGGTGGTCGCCAGGTTGCTGGAGTCGCTCTGAGCCTCGCGTCGGAGCCGGATGCCGGGGACACCCCGGGCGTGGCACGCATCGCCACCCTCACCGTCTCGGCTCTCGCCGTCCTCATCGCGCCGCCGCTGTACCTCCTGCTGGACCTGGCGGTCGTCGGACGCCTCGGCGGCGAACAACTGGCCGCTCTCGGCGTCGGCACCCTGGTGCTCTCGATCGTCAGTACGCAGCTGACCTTCCTGTCCTACGGCACCACCGCCCGCTCCGCGCGTCGCTTCGGCTCCGGTGACCGGGCCGGCGCCGTCGTCGAAGGCGTGCAGGCGAGCTGGATAGCGGTGGCGGTCGGCGTCCTGATCGTCGCCGTCGCCTACCCGTGCGCCCCGGTCGTGATGCGTCTGCTGGTCGGGACGTCGTCGCCGGAGTCCGCCGCGGTGGCCGACGATGCGGCGGGCTGGCTGCGGATCGCGATGTTCGGCGTTCCGCTGATCCTGCTGTCGATGGCCGGGAACGGGTGGATGCGCGGCGTCCAGGACACCCGTCGTCCCGTCGTCTACGTCGTGGTCGGGTTGTCCCTCGCCGCGGTCCTCGTCGTCGGACTGGTCCACGGCGTCGGCCCGTTCCCGCGTCTCGGTCTCGACGGCAGCGCGATGGCCAACGTGATCGGACAGGGTGTGACGGGCGTGCTGTTCGCCGTGCGGGTGGTCCGCGAGGCACGGCGGGTCGCCGTGGGTGCCGGCCACGGGCCCGGTTCGCGCGCCTTCGCACCCGACTGGTCGATCATCCGCGCGCAGCTGGTCATGGCGCGGGATCTGGTCGTGCGGAGTCTGTCGTTCCAGATCTGCTTCGTCTCGGCAGCCGCGGTCGCGGCGCGATTCGGGGTCGCCCAGGTGGCGGCGCACCAGCTCGTGCTGCAGCTGTGGGAGTTCATGGCCCTGTTCCTCGACTCGGTGGCCATCGCCGCGCAGGCGCTGGTGGGCGCGGCGCTGGGAGCGGGACGACTCTCCGCAGCCGATTCCGTCGCCCGGCGCGTCACCGCGGTGTCCGTCGTCGCCGCCACCGCGATGGCTGCCCTCTTCGCGGCCGGTGCGACGCTGATCCCGCGTATCTTCACCTCCGACGCCGCCGTCCTCGACGCCGTCGGGGTGCCCTGGTGGTTCTTCGTCGGCATGTTGCCGATCGCCGGCGTGGTCTTCGCGCTCGACGGCGTGCTCCTCGGCAGCGGCGACGCCGCCTTCCTGCGCACCGCGACCCTCGCCGGCGCCCTCATCGGGTTCCTGCCGCTGATCTGGCTGTCGCTCGTGTTCGACTGGGGACTCGCGGGTGTGTGGTCCGGCCTGGTGGTGTTCATGCTCGTGCGTCTGGCCACCGTGGTGTGGCGGATCCGCTCGGGGCGATGGCGCCGGGCAGGTGCGGTCCGCGCCTGATCGCGATCCTCTGGCACGATGGATCCTCGTGGCTACTCTGTGGGCGATCAGCGATCTGCACATCGCGCATCGGGGCAACGAGCACATCATCGACAGCATCCGGCCGACCTCGCCGGACGACTGGCTCATCGTCGCCGGTGACGTCGCCGAACGCACCGACAACATCGTCGACACCCTGCGTCGTCTGCGGGCTCGGTTCGCCACCGTCGTGTGGGTCCCGGGCAACCACGAGCTGTATACGACGGCGAAGGATCCGCTGCAGGTGTTCGGGGTCGCGCGGTACGACTACCTCGTCCAGGCCTGCCGCGACATCGGCGTGGTGACCCCGGAGGACATTTACCCGCTGTTCGATCCGGGCGATGGCTCCGATCCCGTCCGCGTGGTCCCGATGTTCCTGCTGTACGACTACACCTTCCGCCCGGAGGGCACGGCCAACAAACTGACCGCGCTCGCGCTCGCCCGGGAACGCAATGTGGTGGCCACCGACGAGTTCCTGCTGTCGTCCGAGCCGTTCCCGACCCGGGACGCCTGGGGTCGGGCGCGGATCGAGATCACCCGGCGTCGGCTGCAGGCCATCGACCCCGCCGAGAAGACGGTCCTCATCAACCACTGGCCGCTGCGCCGCGAACCGTGTGACGCGCTCATCTATCCGGAGTTCGCGCTGTGGTGCGGCAGCGAGCTGACCGCGGACTGGCACACCGAGTTCAACGCGGCGTGCTGCGTGTACGGGCACCTGCACATCCCCCGGACCACCTGGTACGACGGCATCCGGTTCGAGGAGGTGTCGGTCGGCTACCCGCGGGAGTGGAAGCGCCGCGGACTCCCGAACCCATTGATGCGCAACATCGTTCCCGGAGACGGGCTCGGTGCGTCCGATCTGCCCGAGCACGGAGTCCGGTTCGACCTGCCGCCCGACTACGCCGAACGGGCCGCCGAGTTCCGGCAGCGGGTCGAGCAGCGGCAGGCGGAACGACGAACACGACAGGCCGAGAGGCAAGCGGAACGGCAAGCGCGAGAGGACAACCGATGATCGAACAGCTCCTGCCGGCCGGCGTCGCCTCGGCGGAGGCGTTCGCCGATCCGCCGGATCTCGTCCTGCTGCCGGCCGAGCAGAGCCTGATCTCGCGCGCGGTGGAGAAGCGTCGTCGCGAGTTCACCACCGTTCGGCATTGCGCCCGGCAGGCGCTGGGGGAGCTGGGTTACGAGCCCGTCCCGATCCTCAAGGGGGACAAGGGGGCACCCGTGTGGCCGGCCGGGATCGTGGGCAGCCTCACCCACTGCGACGGTTATCGCGCCGCGACGGTCGCCTACGCGATGTCGGTGCGTTCCCTCGGTATCGACGCCGAGCCGCACGACAGCCTGCCCGACGGTGTGCTCGAGCACACCAGCCTGCCCGCCGAGCGCGAGGTGCTCGCGACCCGGTCGGGTGACCTGCACTGGGACCGTCTGCTGTTCTGTGCGAAGGAGGCCACCTACAAGGCCTGGTTCCCGGTCGCCAAGCGCTGGTTGGGTTTCGAGGACGCGCACATCACCTTCGAACAGTCCACCCCGACGTCGGGGACGTTCACCTCGCGCATCCTCATCGACCCGGCCGCCGCCGACGGGGGACCGCCGCTGCTGGAGTTCTCCGGACGTTGGCTGGTCGAGCGCGGCATCATCACCACCACGATCGCGCTGACCTGACGTGGCCGACGCAACCATCGAGAACGCCGGACTGCTCGTCGTCGACAAGCCGGCCGGGATGACCAGCCACGATGTCGTCTCCCGATGCCGGAAGATGTTCAACACCCGCCGCGTCGGGCACGCCGGCACCCTCGACCCGATGGCCACCGGGGTCCTGGTCGTCGGGATCGAGCGGGCCACAAAGCTTCTCGGACTGCTGTCGCTGACGACGAAGTCGTACACGGCGACGATCCGACTCGGCGCGTCCACCACGACCGACGACCGCGAGGGCGAGATCCTCGACACGGCAGACGCATCCGGGGTCCTCGACGCCGACATCACCACGGCAATGACCGATCTCACCGGTGACATCCAGCAGGTCCCGGCGAAGGTCAGCGCGATCAAGGTCGACGGCCGGCGAGCGCACGCACTGGTGCGGACGGGAGCCGACTTCGACCTCGCGCCGCGCCCGGTCACCGTGTCCCGCTTCGAGCTGCTCGACGCCCGGCGCGACGCGGCGTTCGTCGATCTCGATGTGGCCGTTGACTGTTCGTCGGGCACGTACATCCGGTCACTGGCGCGCGATCTCGGCGCCGCGCTCGGGGTCGGCGGGCACCTGACCGAACTCCGGCGGACGGCGGTCGGTCCGTTCACCCTCGACCATGCGCGGACACTCGACGACGTCCGCGACGAGCCCCGCGTCAGCCTCGACATCGACGAGGCGGTCAAGATCTCGTTCCCGCGCCGCGACATCGACGACGACGAGGCCGAGTCGATCAGTCAGGGTCGATGGCTGGAGCCGATCGGCCGCAAGGAGATCTATGTCGTCGTCGATCCGCGGGAACAGGCGATCGCGCTGATCCAGGAAAAGGGTCGCCGCGCGAGTTCGGTGATGGTGGTGCGGCCGGCGACCCTGCGCTGACGCGCCCTGCCGAAGAAACGGTTCAGCCGCGCGGCACGACGAAGATGGCGCGCGCGGCGATGTCGCCGAGGTCGATGGGGTCGCCGTCGTCGAGCGACACCGAGATCGTGCCCGCGAACGGGCGCTTCTCGGCGACGGTCACCACACAGTCGAGGGCGACGCCCACCTGGTCGAAGTAGCGCAGCATCTCGGGATCGGTGTCGGAGATCCGGGCGATGGCGCCCGACGCCCCGACCTCCAGGTCGGCCAGGAGTGCCGCGTCCGGTGCGGGGATCGACCCGTCGAGTGCGGGAATCGGATCACCGTGCGGATCCCGGTCGGGGAAACCGAGTTTCGCATCGAGCCGGGCCATCAGCCGGTCGGACACCGCATGTTCGAGGATCTCCGCCTCGTCGTGGACCTCGTCCCAGCGGTAGCCCAGCTCGCGCACCAGGAAGGTCTCGATCAGCCGGTGGCGGCGCACCATCAGGACGGCCGCGGACCGGCCCGCGGCGGTGAGGGTGACCGCGCCGTACGGTTCGTGCGAGACGAAGCCCTGGTCGGCGAGTTTGCGGATCGCCTCCGACGCGGTCGATGCGGACACGCCGAGGGATTGAGCCAGCAGCTTGGTGGTGACCTTGACGTCTTCCCACTCCTGGCTGGTCCAGATCACTTTCAGATAGTCCTGGGTCACCTGTGACAGTTCTGTCACCGGACGATCCGTTCCCCGAGGCATGACCAAGAGCTTAACCCCACCGCAAACGCGAGTGGCGGTGGTGGTTTGGAACACCGGGTGCCCGTAGTCTGGTCGCGTGTTGCGTTGGCGAGGTCTGGACGACATCCCCGCGGACTGGGGACGGTGCGTGGTCACCATAGGTGTCTTCGACGGTGTTCACCGGGGACATGCCGAGCTCATCAACGCCGCCACGAAGGCGGCGAAGGAGCACGGCGTCCCGGCGGTGCTGATGACGTTCGACCCGCACCCGTCCGAGGTGGTCCGCCCGGGATCCCATCCGCCGCAACTGACGACGCTGACACGGCGCGCCGAGCTGGCCGAGGAGCTCGGCATCGACGTCTTCTGCGTCATGCCGTTCACGCCCGAACTCGCCTCCCGGTCGCCCAAGGACTTCGCCCACGACATCCTCGTGGAGACGTTGCACGCGGCCGTCGTGGTCGTCGGCGACAACTTCACGTTCGGACGCAAGGCGGCCGGCGACGTGGCCAGGCTCGCCGAACTCGGTGGGAAGTTCGGCTTCTCGGTGGAATCGGTCTCGCTGTTCGGTGAACATGCGGTGACCTTCTCGTCGACCTACATCCGCTCGTGCGTCGCGGCCGGTGACGTCGACCGCGCGACCGAGGCGCTCGGCCGCCCGCATCGGGTCGAGGGTGTGGTGGTGCGCGGCGACGGCAGAGGCCGCGACCTCGGGTACCCGACGGCCAATGTGGCCCCGCCGATGTACGCCGCGATTCCCGCCGACGGCGTCTACGCCGCCTGGTTCACGATCCTGGGCGCGGGCCCGGTCGTCGGCGAGGTCGAACCGGGGGAGCGCTACCAGGCCGCGGTGTCGGTCGGCACCAACCCCACCTTCTCCGGCCGCACCCGAACGGTCGAGGCGTTCGTCCTGGACAAGAGCGCCGACCTCTACGGGCAGCACGTCGCCGTCGACTTCGTGCACCGCATCCGCGGGATGGAACAGTTCGACGGGGTCGACGACCTGATCACCGCCATGGGCGACGACGTGACGAAGACGCGCGAGATCCTGGCGGCGGCCGAGGGCTGAGCCCGGTGGATTTGGGCCGGGTGCCACCCGGGCGGTAGCCTGATCAGTCGGTGTTGCTGCAGTCCGCGGTGGCGCACCGTGGTTGTTTCGGACGCGGTACTGAGAAACAGGAGTATCTCCATGGCTTTGACTGTCGAGCAGAAGAAGGAAATCCTCGCCGAGTACGGTCTGCACGAGACCGACACCGGCTCGCCCGAGGCCCAGGTCGCGATGCTGACCAAGCGCATCACCGACCTCACCGAGCACCTGAAGCAGCACAAGCACGATCACCACAGCCGCCGCGGTCTGCTGCTGCTGGTCGGCCGTCGCCGTCGTCTGCTGAAGTACGTCGCCAAGGTCGACATCAACCGCTACCGTTCGCTCATCGAGCGTCTCGGCCTGCGTCGCTGATCTCCCGACTTCCACCGGCCGCCCCCGAAACGGGGGCGGCCGGTTTGTCGTATCGGGGGTTGTCGTATTGAGGTATCGACAGTCGGCGGTGATACGCTGACAGACGGATCGTGCCGGAACTCGAGGCAGTGCGGAACGACCAGCCAGATCGGTCCTCGGTAGTGGCCGCCGGAACCCTCGCCCGGGCAACCCTCGGGCGCGCAGGATTCCGGCCGCTTCGATCGAAGGCCGTCTGAGCACTCAGCCGGCGCAGACACGCTGCGCCATTCACCGTGCTGCCGCACATTCTCGGCGCGTTCTGGGTAGGTCCGATCCGCGCGTGCGCTCCTGTGCGAGCCCGCTCGACGTCACACGTGAGTTCGTGCTGCGCACCTCCGCGAAGGCCACCCCCAACCGCACAAGCGGCCACCTTCTCGTGGCCGCGTCAGACGGCCGCCACCGGCAGCCGCTACGAAGGGATTCCACCCCACATGACAGATGTGAACACCACCGAAGACTTCGGAGACGACTACGACGACGCGATCACCGAGGCGACCGCCGTCATCGACAACGGGAGCTTCGGCACCCGCACGATCCGGTTCGAGACCGGACGCCTCGCGCTGCAGGCCGCCGGTTCGGTGACCGCCTACCTCGACGACGAGAACATGCTGCTCTCGACCACCGCGGCGTCGAAGCACCCGAAGGAGCACTTCGACTTCTTCCCGCTGACCGTGGACGTCGAGGAACGGATGTACGCCGCCGGCCGCATCCCCGGATCGTTCTTCCGTCGCGAGGGCCGCCCCTCGACCGACGCGATCCTGACCTGCCGTCTCATCGACCGTCCGCTGCGTCCGTCGTTCGTCGACGGTCTCCGCAACGAGATCCAGGTCGTCGTGACCGTCCTCTCGCTGAACCCGAACGACCTCTACGACGTCGTCGCGATCAACGCCGCGTCCGCCTCCACCCAGCTCGCGGGTCTCCCGTTCTCCGGTCCGGTCGGCGGCGTGCGCGTCGCGCTCATCCCGACCGAGGAGAACAAGGCCGGCCAGTGGGTCGCGTTCCCGACCGTCGAGCAGCTCGAGGGCGCCGTGTTCGACATGGTCGTCGCGGGCCGCATCGTCGCCGGCTCCGGTGACAGCGCCGACGTCGCGATCATGATGGTCGAGGCCGAGGCCACCGACAACGTCATCGACCTCATCGCCGGCGGCGCGCAGGCACCGACCGAGGCGATCGTCGCCGAGGGCCTCGAAGCCGCCAAGCCGTTCATCGCCCGCCTCTGCGAGGCGCAGAAGTCCCTGGCCGCCGCCGCGGCCAAGGAGACCGCCGAGTTCCCGCTGTATCCGGCATACCAGTCGGATGCCTACGACGCCGTGGCGGCTGCCGCCACCGATCGCCTGTCGGAGATCCTGACGATCGCCGGCAAGCAGGAGCGCGACGACAAGACCGACGAGCTCAAGGCCGACGTCCTCGAGCAGCTCGGCGAGCAGTTCGCGGGCCGCGAGAAGGAGATCGGCGGGGCCTACCGGTCGCTGACCAAGAAGCTCGTCCGGCAGCGCATCCTGACCGACCACTTCCGCATCGACGGCCGCGGCATCACCGACATCCGTGCCCTCTCGGCCGAGGTCGCGATCATCCCGCGCGCCCACGGCAGTGCGCTGTTCGAGCGCGGCGAGACCCAGATCATGGGTGTCACCACACTCGACATGGTCAAGATGGCGCAGCAGATCGACTCGCTCGGACCCGAGACGTCCAAGCGGTACATGCACCACTACAACTTCCCGCCGTATTCGACCGGTGAGACCGGTCGCGTCGGATCGCCCAAGCGTCGCGAGATCGGCCACGGTGCGCTCGCCGAGCGTGCCCTGATGCCGGTGCTGCCGAGCGTCGAGGACTTCCCGTACGCGATCCGCCAGGTGTCCGAGGCACTGAGCTCCAACGGTTCGACCTCGATGGGCTCGGTCTGTGCGTCGACCATGTCGCTGCTGAATGCCGGTGTGCCGCTGCGCGCCCCGGTCGCCGGTATCGCCATGGGCCTCGTCTCCGACACCGTCGACGGCGAAACCCGCTATGTCGCACTGACCGACATCCTCGGCGCCGAGGATGCCTTCGGCGACATGGACTTCAAGGTCGCGGGCACCAAGGACTTCGTGACCGCCCTGCAGCTCGACACCAAGCTCGACGGCATCCCGTCGCAGGTGCTCGCGGGTGCGCTCAGCCAGGCCAAGGACGCCCGACTGACCATCCTCGACGTCATGGCCGAGGCCATCGACGAGCCCGACGAGATGAGCCCGTTCGCGCCGCGGATCACCACCATCAAGATCCCGATGGACAAGATCGGCGAGCTGATCGGCCCGAAGGGCAAGACGATCAACGGCATCACCGAGGAGACCGGCGCCAACGTCTCCATCGAGGACGACGGCACCGTGTTCGTCGGCGCGGCCGACGGTCCGTCCGCGCAGGCGGCGATCGACCGCATCAACGCGATCGCCAACCCGCAGCTGCCCAAGGTCGGGGAGCGCTTCCTGGGCACCGTCGTCAAGACCACCGCGTTCGGCGCCTTCGTGTCGCTGCTCCCGGGTCGCGACGGCCTCGTGCACATCTCGAAGCTCGGCAAGGGCAAGCGCATCAACAAGGTCGAGGACGTGGTCAACGTGGGCTCCAAGCTCCGCGTCGAGATCGCCGACATCGACGAGCGCGGCAAGATCAGCCTCGTCCCGGTCGACGACGACGCCGACAAGGCCGACGCATCCGCCCCCGACGCGGTCAAGGATGACGCGGTGAAGGCCGACGCCTGATCTGAGTACGACCCACCGGGGCCCGCCGTCCATTGCGGACGGCGGGCCCCGGTGTCGTCTGGAAGCCGGCGTCAGGATCGGTCGGCGGTGTCGAAGCTGATCTCGAAGCCGTCGGTCCAGGCCGACCCGGATCCGGCGATCTGCTCGTAGAGGCCTTCGATGGTCTGGGCCGTCGAGATCGCCTGGTCGGGGTTCTGCGTGCCGAAGTTGCCGCTCGAGGAGATCCCGACGAGGACATACCGTCCGCCACGGGTCTCCTGGTACCACGGTGAACCCGAATCCCCGCCGAGGACGACGAGTTCGGCGTTGACGAGACGATGCTCGGGCGCGGCGTCCTGATGCAGCAGGGCGGTCACGGTGCCGACGGTCGTCCCGGTGCGTTCGCCGGTCTTGGCGACCGGTTCGCCGACCTCGGGGTCGGCCGCCGTCGCGAAGACGGGGTCCACCTCCCAGTCGTCCTCGATCGCGATGACGGTGTAACCGCGGGGATCGGCGAGCGTGATCGACCCGTCGGGGGTGCCGCCGTCGTCCTGCCAGTCCACGACCTCACCGATCGTCTCGCCGTCGGTGGTGGTGACCTCGTCGCCGACGCCCTCGGCGCAGTGCCCGGCCGTGACGGCGAGGCGATCACCGTCGGCGTTGGTCCCGAAGAAGCCGATGGAACACAGGCCGTCGCCGATCAGGATGCCCTGGCCGGCGGTGAGTGTGTCGGCGTATTCGGGCGTGATGGCGGCTGCGGGGGCGGTCGTGCCCATTGCCACGGCCAGAGCGGCCAGCAGTGTGGTCGCGGCGGCGACGTGAGGCTTGATCATCGGGGGTCCTTTGCTCCGAGAGGGTGTCTGCTCCCTTCGAGCCGAACCCGGGCCTCGCGGTGTGCCGGCCGGACTCCGAATCATTCGACCGGCCGACGGTCTTCGGAGACCCCGGGCCCGCCTAGACTCTGCAGACATGGCCGGTGACGAGAAGCCGCGGCTGACGGTGGCGCGGCGTCGGGACGCCGGCGGGATCTCTGCGGCGAGCACGGTCGCGGAACTACTCCGCACCGAACCGGTGATCGGCAGGGTCGACATGACCGTCCGTCAGGCGGCCGCACTGATGACCGAGCGCGGCCAGGACTATGTCGTGATCCCGCTGTCGGGCCGCCGGTACGGCGTGCTCACCGACTCCGACATCCGGGCCGAGGTGGTCGCCGCCGGGCGCAGGGTCGACACCTCGGTCGGGGAGATCGTCACGGAACCGGCGTTCGTCGTCGATGCCGGTGCGGCGTCGATGGACGTGCTGACCGAGCTCGTCGACCGCGATCTGGCGATCGTCCCCGTCCGTGGCGCCGACGGCGAGGTGATCGGTGTCGTCGGGGCGGGGGATTTCGTCGCCGACCCCGTCGGTGCGGGCATCCCGCTGCGCGAACAGATCCGACGTTCGATCGACGTCGAGGAGCTGCAGGGGCATGCGCGCAGGCTGCCGCAGTTCGTGGCCGACCAGGTTCGCCGGGACCGACCGCCGTACGAGATCTCGCGCGCGGCTTCCATGATCGTCGACGCGGTCGTCGGTCGCGCGCTTGATGTCGTCCTGACCGCACACCCCGAACTCGATCCCGCGGCGTTCACCTGGTTGTCGCTGGGCAGCAACGCCCGTCGGGAGCCGGTGCTGAGCTCGGACGTGGATTCGGCTGTCTCCTTCGACGATTCGGTCGGCGGCGAGATCGAACGCTATCGGGCGGCCTTCGGTGAGGTCGACGAGGTGGTGCGGAACGCGGGACTGCGGGTCGACGACAACGGCGCCGTCGCGTCGAAGCCGCTGTTCGCGCGGACCCACACGCAGTGGCAGACGGCGGCGCGTGCGTGGATCGATGATCCGCTCGCCGGCAAGGGCATGATCTTCACATCGCTGATGCTCGACGGCCGGCCGGTCCGTGGGCGGGACGCGGTGTCGGCGACGCCCGCGGTCGCGATGATAACCGGGTTGCGGCGCGACCCGCGGACGATGAATCTGCTGCTGGCCGAAACCCTTTCGACGCGTGCCCGGTTGCGGTCCCGGCGGGATGTGTTGACCGGCCGGGGCAACATCGTCGACATCAAGGGGCATGCGGTGACACCGCTCGTCAACATCGCGCGGTGGGCCGCGGTCAGTGTGGGTTCGACCGACGTCGACACCCGCGGCCGTCTGCGCGCGGCGTCCGGCAGCGAGATGCTGCCGAGCGATCAGGCGTCGACGCTCATCGAGGTCTTCGATGTGCTGCAGCGCGTTCGGCTGCGATATCAGGTCGCACAGTTCGACAACGGTGATCCGCCCGGCGATCGGTTCGATGTCAGGCAGTTGTCCCCGCTGGACCGCAGCCTGCTCGGGCAGGCGGTGCGCGAGATCGCCGGAGTGCAGCGCCGCATGTCGACCATGAGCCGACTTCTTCCCGGACCCGAGCAGGTGACCTGAAACCCGATGTGCCTGATCCTTTTTGCGTGGAACGCACACCCCACTCAGCGGCTGATCGTGGCCGCCAATCGGGATGAGCAGCACCGTCGCCGCACCTTCGCGCTGTCGCACTGGGACGACCTGCCGATCCTCGGCGGTCGCGACGCCGTCGCCGGCGGTACGTGGATGGCTGTCGCGGCCGAGATCCCCGACCGGGTGGCCATGGTCACCAACGTCCGTGTCGGGCCGGCTCGACGGGCCGGAATCCGTTCGCGCGGACAACTTCCCGTGGACTATCTGATCGGCGACGACGACCCGAAGGTGTACGCCCACCGGGTCCTCGACGATGCGGCCGCGTACGATCCGGTGAATCTGCTCATCGCCGATCGGGACGAGCTGTGGTGGATGACCAACTGGCCGGAGCCACGCGCCGAGCGGGTCGCCGACGGCGTGCACGGTCTCTCGAACGGGGCCCTGGACAACGACTGGCCGAAGGTCGTCGACGGTGCGGCGGCGTTGAGTGGGCTGGTCGAGGCAGACGGCGGCGGGTCGGCTGGGTCTCCGGACGAGTCCTACTTCGCCATGCTGGCCGACCAGGATCGGCCCGACCCGGCGCGTCTGCCCGACACCGGCGTCGGACCCGAGGCCGAGGCGGCGTTGTCGCCGATGTTCATCAACATCCCCGGGTACGGCACCCGGGCATCGACCCTGCTGCTCGTCGGGTACGACGGCCACGGATCGATGACCGAGCGTCGCTACGGCTGGCGGGGCCGACGCCGCGGAACCACCACGCTGACGTTCTGATCAGTTGTGCGCGAAGGGGTTCGGCGACACGTCCAGGTCGAGTGCGGCGCCGACCTCGGCGGTGAACAGTTGACCGTGCCGCGTGCTCAGTCCCGAGGCGAGTGCCGGGTCGGTTGCGCACGCCTGCTCCGGTCCCGATTCGGCCAGCCGGAGGACGTAGGGGAGGGTCGCACCGGTGAGCGCCTGTGTCGACGTACGCGCGACGTTGCCGGGCATGTTGGCGACGCAGTAGAAGACGGTGTCGTGGACGGCGAAGGTCGGGTCGTCGTGGGTGGTGGGTCGAGAGTCCTCGAAGCAGCCGCCCTGGTCGATCGCGACGTCGACGAGCACCGCGCCCGGCTTCATCTGAGCGACCGTGCTGTTCGAGACGAGGACCGGTGCCTTGGCGCCCGGCACGAGGACGGCCCCGATCACCAGGTCGGCACCGACGACCGCCTCCTCGACTGCCAGGGCCGTGCTGTACCGGGTGTGGACGCGGCCGCCGAAGCGGGCGTCGATCGAGCGGAGTTTGGCGATGTCGATGTCGAAGACGGTGACCTGGGCGCCCATGCCGAGCGCGATCTGCGCCGCGTTCACGCCGCTGACGCCACCGCCGAGGACGACCACGTCGGCGGGTTCGGTTCCCGGCACGCCGCCCATGAGTACGCCCCGGCCGCCCGCCGAACGCATCAGATGATAGGCACCCACCTGCGGTGCGAGGCGTCCGGCGACCTCGCTCATCGGGGCCAGCAACGGGAGTGCGCCGTCGGCGGTCCGGACCATCTCGTAGGCGATGGAGGTGATGCCCGACGCCAGCAACCCGTCGGTGCACGCCCTGCCGGCGGCCAGGTGCAGATAGGTGAACAGCGCCTGATCCCGACGCATCAGCGCGAACTCCGAGGCGATCGGTTCCTTCACCTTCAGCAGTAGTTCGGCCTGCTCCCAGACCGCGGCGGCGGTTCCCAGGATCTGTGCACCGGCGGCCTTGAAGTCGTTGTCGGCAATGGCCGATCCCTCGCCCGCGCCGGCCTGGACGATCACGTCGTGGCCGCGCTGGTGGAGTTCGGCGACGCCGGCGGGGGTGATGGCCACGCGGTATTCGTGATTCTTGATCTCGGTGGGGATGCCGATGCGCATGATGACTCCGTCGGGTTGTGGTCTCCTGAACGTTCCTCGATGAACTGGTTTTCAGCGTGAAGGAACATCGGCCATGACACAATCGTGCGGAAGAATATTCTCGTGCAGCTCGGTCTGCCGACGATCGTGTGAGGACGGAGGGCGCGATGGCCACTACACCGAAGGATGTTCGGGCCGGTGAACTCGACGCGACGGACCGGGAGCTGCTCCGCCTGCTGCAGTCCGATGCGCGGATGCCGAACAGCGAACTGGCGCAGCGCGTCGGCATCGCCGCGTCGACCTGCCACGGCCGACTGCGTCGGCTCGTCGACCTCGGCATCATCCGCGGCTTCTTCGCCGACGTGGACCCAGCGGCGCTGGGGCGCCCGCTGCGTGCCATGGTCGCCGTCAGTCTGCAGTCCGACGCGCGCGGTCAGATCCGGCGCTTCGTCGGCGAGATCGCCACCCACGACGAGGTGATCGACGTGTTCTTCCTCGCCGGCACCGACGACTACCTGCTGCATGTCGCCGCCGCCGACACCGAGGCGCTGCGCCAGTTCGTCGAACGACTCAACGGCCGGCCGGAGGTCGCCGGAACCACCACGTCGCTGGTGTTCGAACACCGCCGCGGCGGTGCCCCGATCTTCTGAGGAGAGACGCCACTAGACTGGCCCGCAGCGACTCGGCCGGCAGGACACGACACGAAGAGGTGGACATGAGCGGGATCAAGGTGGGCGTCCTGGGCAGCCAGGGCAAGGTCGGGCAGGCGATCGTCGCCGCGGTCGAGAACGCCGACGACCTCACCTACACCGTGGGCGTCGACAAAGGCGACTCGCCGGAGTTCTTCACCGACACCGAGACCCAGGTCGTCGTCGACTTCACCCACCCCGATGTGGTGATGGACAACCTGAAGTTCCTCATCGGCAACGGAATACACGCCGTCGTCGGGACCACCGGATTCACCGAGGAACGCCTCGACACCGTCCGCGGCTGGTTGTCGGAGAACCCCGGTGTCGGCGTCCTCATCGCACCCAACTTCGCGATCGGCGCGGTGCTGTCCATGCGTTTCGCGGCCCAGGCCGCCAAGTACTACGACTCGGTCGAGGTCATCGAGTTGCACCACCCGCACAAGGCCGACGCGCCGTCGGGAACCGCCTATCGGACGGCAGCGCTGATCGGGCGCGCGCGAGCCGAGGCCGGTGTCGGACGCAGTCCTGATGCCACGACCGAAGAACTCGACGGCGCCCGCGGCGCGGTCGTCGACGACGTGCGCGTCCACTCGGTGCGGCTCGCGGGACTCGTTGCCCATCAGGAGGTGCTGCTCGGCACCGAAGGCGAGACGCTCACCATTCGGCACGACTCGCTCGACCGGGCGTCGTTCGCCCCCGGAGTGCTCCTGGGCGTGCGCAGCATCGCCGGCCGCCCCGGACTCACGATCGGGCTCGAAGAACTGATGGACCTCTGACGATGACCTCCTCCGGCCCGCCGAACGAACCGGCCCACGACGAGGACACCGAGGGCGGCGCACCCCGACTCGGCCCGCGCAAGAAGGACTCTCGTCCGATCGTCTGGATGATCGCATTCCTCGTCGTGGCGCTCATCGTGTACTTCGTCCTGCTCGGATGGCGTGGCTTCCAGCTGATCGCCTCCGGGTCGGCCGCCGGGATCGGTCTCGGTCTGGGCGTGATCGCGCTGCCGCTGATCGGGGCGTGGCTGGTCTACGCGACGCTGCGGGCGGGCCTCGAGCACCAGAAACTCGCCGCCATCATGGCCGACGAGGGGCGTGAACTCGACATCTCGAACCTGCCGCACCGCGCATCGGGCCGGATGGAGCGCGACGCGGCCGACGAGCTCTTCGCCCAGGTGAAGGCCGAGTGGGAGGCCGACCCGAGCGACTGGCGCAACACCTACCGCATCGCCCGCGCCTACGACTACGCCGGCGACCGCACCCGTGCCCGTTCGATGATGAAACGGGCTGTCGCCCAGTACCACGGCCGGGAGCAGTAGTCCGATGAGCCGGCTGCTCATCATCCACCACACCCCGTCACCGGCATGCCAGGAGATGTTCGAGGCCGTCGTGTCCGGTGCGACCGACCCCGAGATCGAAGGCGTCGAGGTGATCCGACGCGCGGCGCTCGCCGTCACCGCCTCCGACTTCCTCGACGCCGACGGCTATCTCCTCGGCACGCCCGCCAACCTCGGATACATCAGCGGCGCACTGAAACACGCCTTCGACGTGAGCTACTACCAGATCCTCGACTCGACCCAGGGTCGGCCGTTCGGGCTGTACATGCACGGCAACCAGGGCACCGAAGGGGCTGTGCGAGCGGTCGATTCGATCACCTCCGGCCTCGGCTGGACCAAGGCCGCCGAGTACGTCATCGTCTCCGGTTCGCCGAGCAAGGACGACCGCGAAGCGTGCTGGGAGTTGGGTGCGACGGTGGCAGCGGGGTTGATGGAGGGGTGACGCGCGGGGAGCGGCCATTGCTGCGCTTAGCGTGTCGATTACGAGCGTCTACATCACCCTCGGTAGTTTGACTGGCAGTTCACCGTTTACCGGGTGTCCGGTACGCGGCTGCGGGTCGAGCTGCTGTTCCACCACCAAAGAGGAGGACCCGCGGTGGTCCAGACAGTGGGAAGTGGGCGCAGGCCTAGGACAGACCCGCGATTCACGAACCACTCGCCTGATCTCTTTGGTATCGAAGCGGTGCGGGGGGCGGGGCGGTCGCCGGTCTCCGTCGACACATTGCCCTTGACGTCGGTCTTAGTCGGAGCTGGCGGCTCCCCGCGGGCCGCAGGCTGGGAGGTGACCCCCGGGGGCTCCGCCAAAGTGTATGGCACCAATTCACTTTCGACGAAGTGGTTCGTCCGACCAAGCAGACCCCAAAACTCAAAGAACGGTTAAGGTCTTACCTAGCTGCGCCGATTGACCCCTCGGACTGGGCGCAGAATAAGGCCGAGAGTGAGTTCTGGCGGCAGGTAATCGATGAACGCGGTGAGCGTGGGCGTATGTCGTTCTAGGCGCGGGCAATCCGTAGGCGCAGGATTTTCACCTCGACACCGCGCCTGTCCTCCTCGACTTTGCCCACCAATTGCAAGCAGGGATTGACGGAGTCAAGAACCACTAGCGGCCGCTCCGTGGCGGACGCTCAGTCGGACGAATCATCGCCGAAGATGCTCGTCCTGTCAGGTCTGCTTAACTACGGTTACCGTGTGGAATCACTGGAGACAACGGGTGAGTTCTGGTCGTCCGGCAACGAAGCGAGACGTGTCCCAGGGACCCTGACATGGGAGTCAGGTGCGCGGGCTCGGCTCAAGCTGAAGCACCGCGTCATCGACGAGTTGAACGAACCAGCGGAAATCACCGAAACGGGGGAGTTGCGGATCAGCCACCGTGCTGACCCAGCAAGCATCGTCCAGGACGGCGTGCCGCGCGTGCTGCTCGGAGACACGGAGACCGGTCCCGTCACGGGTATCGACTCGTATCTGCAGCATCTCCCGAAAAATCTGTTCGACTTCGAGACGCCGCCACTGCAGCAGGTCTGGGACCCGTACACCTTGATCGTTGGGGCGCACTTGCCGACTGGCCACGCCGCGACGCTTGACGCCGTGCGCTTCACTCTCGACAGCCCGGGTTGGTGGGAGCAGCTACCCGACGCCGGGTCAGCGACGAGCGACGCGGGCGAGCTGCTGTGTGAACGCGGCGACGACGAGCTGGTGTGGTTGGAGTTCCGGCCATCGTTCACGCTCAGGCTGCGCTCAGCGGACCGCGCAGTCCGATCGGTGATGACGCTGATGAAGTTGGCCGTCGCTGTCGACCTCACACCGCTATACGTGCAGGTCCGCGAGACCGGACAGAGCGACTGGCTCGACGTAAAGACCCGAGACCAGGACCCTAGTAAGACTTCGTGGCCTAGCCCTCGTGACCTCCTTCCACCAACGTCTGTGACGCTGGAGCGCATCGCCGGGTGGCTCGCGATTGAGCAGACCATGGACGGACTCGCTGCCGCGGTCGCGAACCCCGTTGAGAAACAGGCCATGCAGGTGCAGGGCCTAGTGGCGTGCTCACTTATCGAGGGCATTCACAAGCGCATCGTCGGCGGAAAGAAGGCCTACATCGACCGCGTGCGTGATCTGCATGCGACAGCGCAGCGTATCGCCCCCGAGATTACAGAGCCGGTGGCGAAGTGGGACGAGGTCATCAGGAACGCTCGCAACGACCTGGCGCACCACAACACCGGACGCCCGTTCGAGGAGCAGGTCTACAACTGGATGATCGCTGAGTCGTCGGCAATCTGGGTGTTAAGGCTGTGCCTGCTCTCGCACGCTGGTTTTACCGACCAGGAGATTGCGGACGCGCTGAGCGACCACCAGCGCTACGAGTTCTACCGCGAGAACTTGAAGATGCGCGTCAAGGAGCGTACCGACGAGCTAGCCGCGATCTCCTCTGGCGCGCCCTAGTCCAAACGCGCCCATGGGCCGTGGATGGGGCCTAGGACAGCAGGTTTCCGCCCGCGCCGCCGAGTGCGCCGATGGCGATCTGCGACGCCGCCCCGCCCAGCGCTAAGGCAACCTGACGGAATCGACTGCGCTGCTCTTCTGGCTGCGACTCGTCGTCGGCGGCGGCTTCCAGCGCGGAAATCAGGCGCTCCAACTGCGTCTGCGGTGAGGGCCACTGACCGGCAACCCGAAGCGCGTGACCAGTCGGCGGACCCATGATCGAGACGCCCCCGCCGTTGTCCTCTTCAACCTCGAAGAATGGTTCTCGACCGAGAGCGCGTACGGCGCGCTGGACCGTGTCAATATCTAACCCGCACGCCCTTGCGAGTTCGTTGGGCTGTGCAGGGTCACCAGTCTCATCGTAAATTCTGACCGCAGCGCGTAATACGGGCAGGTCTCGGTCGGTCCAGGTGTCAGTCATGTGCGTGAGTATGCCTCGCTGCTCTGACGTCTCGGGATGAACTCACCCGCCCGCCAGCCCTCAGCCTCGCTGCCGGGGGGTGACGGTGAATGTCCCCGGCACATTGCCAGACCTGATCGCCGCGGGGGCGTGGGCGCGCCCGTCCTCGTCGTCGCGGGGAGCTGCAGCGCGGCATCGACGTCGTCCTGGGTCGCGGTATCGTTCATCTGCGGGTGGTTCGCGAGGTAGGTGATCGCGGCCCAGCACGAGGCGACGAGGCGCGGCAGGTCTGCGGGCCGAGTGTCACCGGCGGCGGTCATCATCGCTTAGTCTTGGCGGCCCCCGGACGCCAAAGATGCCGCAGCAGAGCGGAGGTCGGCGGACCGCCGTGACGAAAGTAGGCCTCCTCGTATGGACCCGCGAAGGCGACGCCCGCCTGGTGAGCACCGGCGAACCGCTCAGCGGGCAGGCTCTCGTTCCCGACGCGTATTGGGAGCTGGGTGCGACGGTGGCGGCGGGGTTGATGTGGTGACTCGCGAGTGTTCCGCGGAACACTCGTGACCTCGGGTTGAGCCCCGAAGACTGTCGGTGCCTGGCGATACCTTGTTGCTGTACTTCTCGTTCGGTTCTGGGGGTTGCGGTGCGGGTCAGTGCTTTTCGTTCCGGTGGAGATGTGTCGTCGATGTTCGACGGTGCGGATCCGGAGTCGCTGTCGGATGAGGTGCTCGAGGCTCGGGTGCTGGGTTATGCCGCTCAGATCACGGCGCTGACAGCGAACTTCCTTGACCTGGTGGCGGAATTGGATGAGCGGGAGTCGTGGCGGGGGCCGGGGATTCACTCGCTGGCGCACTGGTTGTCGTGGAAGGCCGGCATAGCACCGCGAACGGCGCATGAGCAGTTGAGGGTCGCCAAGGCGCTACGAGAATTGCCGGTGATCCGCACGGCGTTTCGCGAAGGTCGGCTGACGTATTCGAAGGTCCGCGCGTTGACACGGGTAGCTACACCGGAGCGTGAGGCGGAGTTGGTGAATCTGGCGTTGTCGTGCACGGCGAGTCAGTTGGATCGGGCGGTGCGGGCGATGGCCCAGATCGACCGCAACCGTGGCGTCGAGGAGAACAGCCGGCCACCGGTGGAGTCGACCGGCCGGTGGAAGTGGAACGATGACGGGTCGTTGTCGGTGTCGCTGCGGTTGAGTCCGTTGGATGGGGCGCGGTTCCTTGCTGGGACGGTGCGGGCGGAATATGAACGCACCCGGACGTGTGATGACCCGGATCTGCCGTCGGTCGAGCGTGTTCCGCGGAACACTGAATCCGGTTCAGAATCAGAGGATTCGGAGGTGGTTCCGTCTCGGCGTCGGGATCTGTGGCGGCAGGTGCCGTCGAATGTGGCGCCGGCGGTGGTGGCGATGGCCGACATGGTGCATGACGGGATTTCGATGCCTGATCTTGCGCCGGGTGCGGAGATCCTGATCCATGCGGGTGAGGGGGTGGAGTCGGCTCATCTCGATGATGGACCCGGGTTGTCGGAGGCTGAGGTGGACGAGGCCCGGTGTGGGGCGTCGACGCGGGAGGTGGTGAGCCGCCGGGTTCCCGGTCAGCCGGGGAAGTTGGCGTTGTTGGGGGTGGGTCGTCGGAAGCGGGCGCCGAACAAGGCGTTGGTGCGGGCGTTGTTCGTGCGGGATCGGTGTTGTCAGGTGCCGGGGTGTGGTCGGACGCGTCATCTGCATGCCCATCATGTGGTGTTCTGGTCGGCGGGTGGGCGGACGGATCCGGACAATCTGATCTTGTTGTGTGGGTCGTGTCATCGGTCGTTGCATCGGGGCGAGTTTGCGATCACCGCGCATGGGTTGCAGCGGTTCACGTTTCATCGCCCGGACGGCACTGAGATCGAGGCGGCGCCACCTACGTCGAAACCGGGCGGGTGGCGACCCGATCAACGGATCGGCGTAGATGCGACGGTGCCGGTCGGCGGTGGTCGAATGGACCTGGGATACACCACCGAGGTGCTCTTCGCGGTGTGGGAATGGAAGCAGCGCAACACAAAGTAGTGCCCCATAGGGTGGTGTAACTCGGTGGCCGAGATCGCCTGCAGCTACGTGTTGTACACGGATGTAGAGCGGCCACCGTGTGATCCTTCGAGTCAACCGTCTAAAGAATCCTCGAGGAGTCA
>NZ_JAFFZF010000055.1:0-24528 GCF_016924115.1 Gordonia sp. BP-119 | reverse complement strand
CTTGTCTCCACGACTCAAACGACTAGCCTTAGACATTGACATCCTCCTTTTGTGGTTGGGATAACCAAGCCCCTTATGACCACATCAGGAGGATGTCCCAGTTACCAGCCCTTCCAGCTATTACTAGGAGCGCCCGGAGCTTGCGGAGGGCGCGTCACGAAGGGTCTGCCACGCATCTCGCCAGGACCCTTCGAGGCTCGTCGCTATCGCTCCTCGCACCTCAGGGAGCAGGGGTGGTGGGCTTCTTTCGAATCAGGGAGCGAAGGGGTCGCGCTCCTGCCACCTCAGTGCGGGTCCTGCTCGTTCAGCGTCGCCACGACGTCGGCGTAGTCGCCGCGCGCCTCACCCCACCGCAGGAACTTCACCCGCTCGACGAGCAGTTCGGTGGCGGCGGGTTGCGTGCCGATGAGATGGACGACCTCATCGACGAATTCGTCGAGGGGCATGGCGAAGTCGCTGTCCCGTTGTCCCGGCAGCAGGTCGGTGCGAACCGCCGGCGGCACGAGTTCGACGACGTCGACTGCGGTATCGGCGAACTGTAGGCGCAACGATTCGCTCAGCATGTGGATCGCCGCTTTCGTGGCGTTGTAGGTCGGCGTCACCCGGAGCGGGGCGAATGCCAGACCCGAGGACACGGTCATGATCGTGGCGGACGGTCGAGACCGCAGGTGGTCGATGAACGCGCCGATCAGACGGATCGGACCGAGGAGATTGGTGGTGACCATTGCCTCCGCGGCATCGAGGAAGCCTGCCGGGGACGACCAATCCTCCGCCCGCATGATGCCGGCCATCGCGACGAGCACGTCGAGGTTCGGGTGTTCGGCGATGACCTTCCGTGCGGCGGACTCGACACTGGCCGGGTCGGCGACATCGATCGCGACGGTGTGCAACCCGGGGTGTTGCGAACGGATACGGTCGAGGAGTTCGGTGCGCCGCCCGCCGACGATGACGGTGTTGCCCGTGTGGTGCAGACGGGTCGCAAGTGCCAAGCCGATCCCGCTGGTCGCTCCGGGGATGAAGATGGTGTTTCCGGTGAGGTTCATGTCATCGAGTCTCGGATCCGGCGGGCGAGTCATCCAGAGCGCAACCATCGGGGGATCGCCGATCCCTGGCAACGCGGTACCGACGCCGTGATACTGGCCTGATGGATCGTGATGCGCTGGCCGGGTTCCTCGTGAGCCGACGCAACAGTCTGCAACCATCCGATGTCGGTCTGCCGGGGGGCGCCCGGCGACGCACGACGGGTCTTCGACGCGAAGAGGTGGCGCAGCTCGCCACGATGTCGACCGACTACTACACCCGTCTCGAACAACGCCGCGGCCCACAACCGAGCACCCAGATGCTGGCGGCGCTCGCTCGCGCACTTCGCCTCACCGCCGATGAGCGGGACTACCTGTTCCGGGTAGCCGGACACAGCGCGCCGGACCGGATGGCGGCCTCGGACCACATCGCGCCCGGACTCCTGCGGGTACTGGACCGGCTCACCGACACCCCCGCCCTCATCCTCTCGACACTGGGGGAGACCTTGGTCCAGAATCATTGCGCGCGAGCGCTGTTCGGTGACACCGACCATCTCGTCGGAATGGATCGCAGTGCCATCTACCGGTGGTTCGTGTACCCCGACGAGGAACGCGGCCGCTACCCGGCTGATGATCACGGGCGACAGAGCCGTGCGCAGGTCGCCTCGCTCCGTGCCGCTTACGGCGTCATGGGCGCCGATTCCCGTGCCGGAGCGATGGTCACGGAACTTCGACGCCGCAGCAGCGAGTTCGCCACACTCTGGGACACCCACATCGTGAGCCGACGCTTCGAGGACCACAAGATCCTGATCCATCCCGAGGTCGGCGCGATCGAGGTCGACTGTCAGGCGCTCTTCACCGAGGACGAAACCCAGGTGTTGCTCGTGCTGACCGCAGCGCCGCGAACGGACGCAGCGGGAAAGATCGAATTGCTCAACGTGCTCGGCACACAAGAACTCGGACTCGATCCACGTTGACCGTCTGGCGCCGGGGGATTACGTCGACCCGGTCTCACGAGCGTTGATCCGCCTTCCGATCGCGGCCACCTGGCGAAGCTGCGCACGCGTGAGGCGGTCGATGACGAGCTCACGCACGTTGGTCACATACCCGGGAGCGGTGGCCACCACTTTCTCCCAACCCGACTCGGTGAGAACGGCATTCGTGAATCGACCGTTCTCGGGGCAAGGATGGCGCCGAACCCATCCCCGCTTCTCGAGTCTGCCGACCACGTGCGAGAGCCGGGACAGCGAACCGTAGGACAGTTCGGCGAGCTGGCTCATCCGCAGGGTGCGGTCAGGGGCCTCGGACAGCGCTGCCATCACCTCGTACTCGAAGTGGGTGATCTGGGCGTCACGGAGAAGCTGGGCGTCGAGGGCGTGGGGGAGGTGGGCGAGCGCGGTTGCCACCTGGATCCAGGCGTCCATTTCCTCGTCGTCGAGCCAGTTCGGCTCTGGGGCAGTGGACATCTGCGCAGTGTATATGAAGTGAACACGTCCGTGATCAGGTTGACGCATCAAGTGTCAGCACCTAGCCTTCACTTGATACTTCAAGTCACAATCATCTAGTGAGGCGGCTCAGTCATGACCAACCCCATCGTCCGCAGCGCGGGCATCCTCATCGGACGCGTCGCACTCGGCGTCATCTTCTTGGCTCACGGCCTGCAGAAGTTCCAGCAGAACGGCTGGACCGGACCGCAGACCGGGTTCGACATGATGGGTGTTCCGGCCGCGTCCTTCTCGGCGTTCGTCGTCACGTGGCTCGAGATCCTCGGTGGCATCGCCCTGATCGTCGGGCTGTTGACCCCGATCGTCGCCGCCCTGTTCACGCTGGACATGATCGGCGCGCTGTTCATCGCACACGTCGACAACGGCATCTGGGTCTCCGACGGTGGTTACGAGTTCGTGCTCGCCCTCGGTGCCGGCGCACTGCTGCTGGCCGTGATCGGCGCCGGACGTTTCAGCGTGGACGCCGCGCTGGGTTCGAAGGTGCGCTGGCTCGCCGCCGACGACTCCCGGTCGCGCGACCTGGTCGGCACCTCGCGCTGACCCCGCTCCGCTCCCGGCGCCTGGTTCATGCGCCCCGGTCCGCCCACCTTGCGGACCGGGGCGTTCGCCGTCCGCGGTCCTCGCCTACAGTCCCAGTAGGGCGTCGAGTGGAATGAGAGATATGACCTGGCTGATGCTGATCGCGGCGATCGCCGCGGAGGTCGCGGCGACGTTGTCACTCAAGGGTTCACAGACCGAACCGATGCTGTACGCGGTGGTCGCCGTCGGTTACACGTTCGCGTTCATACTCCTGGCCGCAGTCCTGAAGCGCGGCATGGGCATCGGCGTGGCCTACGGCATCTGGTCGGCGTCGGGCGTCGCACTCACCGCGGTACTGGCGACCTGGATATTCGACGAGCCCTTCGGATTCCTGATGGGAATCGGCATCGTGTGCATCATGATCGGGGTTCTCCTCGTCGAGACCGGCCACCGGCCACCCGTCGACGCGGGTACCGACTCCGCCGCTTCGGGGGTCTGACCGTGGGATATGTCTTCATCGTCGCCGCCATCGTCGCCGAGGTCACCGGGACCCTCGCGCTGCGTGCCGCCGCGACCGGTCGACCGACCTTCTACGGAGTCGTCGTCCTCGGGTATCTGACGGCGTTCGTCGCGTTGACCCTCGGGCTGCGGCACGGCGTGCCCCTCGGTGTGGCGTACGGCATCTGGGCGGCGGCCGGGGTCGCAGCCACGGCCGTCGCCGCACACTTCCTGTTCCGCGAACGCCTCAACCGACGCATGGTGGCCGGCATCGGGGTGATCATCGTCGGTGTGCTGCTCGTCGAATTGGGCGCGCTGCACTGAGTTCCGGCTTCGCTGACGTCGCGCCGCGACCGCCGACGATCAGCCGCGTTCGGATTCGGGGGAGCGCGGGTCCACCTCAGCGCCGGACTCGACGTCACGCGGGTTGTCGAAGGAGACGTCGATCTCCTGAAAACCCTTGTTGCGCTGCGCGAGAACCTGCGCCGAGTACGCCGCCTCGTCGCCCTTCGTCAGACTGACGTTGTCGGTGAACGGGGTGAGCAGCGAACGTGGATAGAGCCGGTCGACGCGAACCGCGTTGGTCTCGAGACAGATGACGATCACGATCGACGACACGTAGAGGAAGGCGAGCAGGCCCAGCACGATCGCGAAGACGCCGTTGGTGGAGCTGGCGTTACCGATGACGTGCTGCACATAGACCGCGCCGAAGGTCTGGATGATCTGCCAGCAGACCGCCGCCCCGAAGGCGCCCGGCAGTACGTCCCGGACCGACACGTCGCGGGCAGTGCCGATCCGAAAAGCCACGGTGAACACCAGCGTGCTCAACGCCACCGATCCGAGGATCGCCAACCAACGGCCGACGATGCCGAGTTCGAACGCGGCCGAGACACCGTTGACGACGGTCAGACCGATGACCGCGACGCCGATCGTCGACAACAACAGCAGGCCACGCAGACGGGCGAAGATCGGGTCGGGACGCTCGTTCCGCGGCACCGCCCAGATCGTGTTCATCGCGTTCTGGGCGGCGACCGCCACTCCGAGACCGCCATACAGGGACACCACGACCCCGATGATTATGGCGGTGACCCCGCCGCTGAGCTTCTCGGGTTCGCCCAACTGCCCACCGATCACCGGGATCTGGCTCATCGCCGAGTCCAGGATGCGGTCTTGGAGGTCGGGGTTGTCGGCCAGGACGATACCCAGCACGGTCGCGAACAGCAGCAATAGTGGGAACAACGAGATGAACGCGTAGTAGGCGCAGAGCGCGGCCAGGTAGGCGCCCTGATCGTCGACGAACTTGTAGATGACGGCAAGCGGGAAGCCGGTCGCCGGATGCCGCCGCTGAAAACGGTCGACCCGCTCGGTCAACGACACCCGATCATCCTTCTCCTCGCCGGACCGTGCCTGTTCCCCGTTCCGTTGAACGAGTCGTTCACCGGGAGTTACCACGGTCGTGCCGACTTTAACCCGAGCACGAGACGTTTCGGGACACGTCATCGGATCGGGGGTTCACCGGAACGGATCGAAACCCGGGATGCCGAGGGCGCGGAAGGGTGTTCCCAGACGCCAATAGGCCAGCCCGGCCAGCCCGCGCGGGAAGTACCGTTCGGTGGTCGTGACCGTCACGGACCCGTGCGCGTCGTCCGCCGCCTGGAGGCGGTACTCGCGATACGATCTGCCGAACCGGTTGTCGCGCAGACGAATACGAAGTCGGTCCGGTCGTCGCACGAGCACGATCTCACCGCGGTGCCGCGCATCCCGCTCGAGCCGCTCCCAGACCGTCGCACTACTCGCGCGCTCACTGACCCGGGTCTCCGATTCGAACATCTCCTCACCGGCCCACTGTGGATCGGTGGGAAGGGGTTCGGCCGGCGACACGTCTACGGACGCGTTGGCCCACGAGGCACGGCCATCGCCGCGCGCCGAGCGTTCGAGCGTGTGGGCAACCGCCTCCGAGTAGGAGGTCAACCCCCCTTCCGGACGATCGATGATCGCGTCGACGGCACGGTCGCGACAGACGGCGTCGCATTCGAGGGACTCGATCAGCGGTCGAGCGATCTTGCCGCGGATCGGCGTGACGAACCGGACCCAGCGGCTCGCCAGCGCCGGCGTGAGATACGGCAGTACCACCATGACTCGAGGTCGAAGACCCGCGACCTCGGCATACACCTGCATCATGTCGCCGTATTCGAGGACGTCGGGACCGCCGATGTCCCAGGTCCTCGACGACGGGACGGTGGCGGTGGCGGCTTCCACGAGGTAGTGCAGGGCGTCGTCGACCGCGATCGGTTGGATCTTGTTGTGCACCCACCGCGGCGTCGTCATCGCGGGTAGTCGCTCGGTGAGGTGCCGGATGAGTTCGAACGAGGCCGACCCCGAGCCGATCAGCGTCCCGGCCTGCAACGCGATGGTCTCGATCGGTGAGTCGATGAGGATGTCGCCGACCTCGGCGCGTGAGGCCAGATGTTCGGAAAGGTCGGTGCCCGACGGATGGAGACCGCCGAGGTAGACGATGCGCGACACGCCGTTCTGCTGAGCCGCGGCCACCACATTCTCCGCGGCACGCCGCTCTTCGGCCGCGAAGTCCGCGTCGGTGCTCATCGAGTGGACCAGGTGGTAGACGACATCCACACCCGCGAAGGCCTTGACCAGCGAATCGCGATCAGACAGATCACCCCGAATCACCTCGGCCGTCGGATCAGACAACCACGGTGCGTCGGCGAGCTTCTCCGGTGTCCGCGCCAGTGCGCGCACACGGTGCCCGCGTGCCAACAACCGGGGCGCCAATCGGCCGCCGCCGTAACCGGTCGCTCCGGTGACCAGACAGGTTCGCGACTCGTCCACCTGACTCCTCCGCTCTGGGGTGTTCCTCCCAGGCTAGGGAGCGAAGCCGCTCGGCGCCGTCGCCTCGGCGCGGTCGGTGCCGGATCGTTCTCCGTGGCCACGATTCGATAACGGCACGTTTGGCCGAGACCGAACCCAGACCACCAGACCTGAATCCGACAGCCAGACCTTGATCGAAGTCTGGCGGTCGAGTTCAGGTCTGCCCGTCAGCTGTCGTTCGCGCCCGCCGGCGAATTCTCGAACCACAGGCACTCCTCCAGGAGGCCCGCGCTCTTCCAGCCATCCGCGGTCCGGACCATCGAATGGTGGTAGTTGCCGCCGCAGGTGCTGAGTTCGGGCATGCCGACGAAACGCATCGGGTTGTAGAACATGGCGCGGACGTCGGCCCGGTCTCCGTCGAACGTGTACTCGATGTTGGTGATGAAGTGCTGACTCACCGACACGAACGCGAAACTCTCCTCCAGCCACGCGGCGATCTCGTCCCGAGTGCCCGCCTGACCGTAGGGCGTCGACGAGTAGTCGACCACCGCCTCCGGGGTGAACACCGAGCGCCAGAGTTCCCAGTCCTTGGTGTCGACCGCTCGTGAGTACCGGTACAACGTGTCCGCGATGCCGAACCGGTCGCTGATCTCCTGCAGGTCCATCGTTCTCCCGTCCACCGGTATCGGTACGGGCAGCCCGTCGTGGCAGCGCCGAGACCGGCCGTCGCCGCCGACTATAGACACCAGTCCAGACGCTTGTCAGCGAAACCGCACCGGAGCGGGTGCCGCAAGTCAGGTCGATGCTGCGAGGTCGCGGACGACGCGGAGGTCGGCGACGAAGGCGTCGAAGGCCCGCTCGCGCTGATCCGTGGGTCCGCGGAGAATCGACGACGGGTGCACGGTCACCACCACGAACTCGGAATGGTCGGGGCCGAGGTCTCCGTCGGCGCCGAGATCGAAGCGCTCGCCACGGTGTCGGGTGAGCCGGAAGTTGGTGCCCAGCAAGGCCTGTGCGGCCGTGGCACCCAGACACACGACAGCGGCCGGCCGGACCGACGAACGGTTCGTCGGCACGATCCTTCTGGTCACCGGGCTGTTCGCCGATGAACATGATCGTCGAACCGGGCGCGCCCACCCCACCGCGACACCCGCCGCGGCCCCGGTGATCACCCGCGGCCCGCCCACCAGAAACGGGTCGAACCGGGAGTGGTTGCCGTCGACGCGTTTCCGGCCACGGCGGGACGACCATCCGTGGTGGGAGAGTTCGGACCGGATGCCCGTCTCGGTCACCGGGTTGTCGGGCCGACCGGTCGCGAACGACGCGAGGTGCGCCTCGATGGACGCCACGCGATCGGCGCCCAGCAGGATCAGCCAATGCGCCGCGCGCCCCTCGCTGTAGCGGTACGCGGAGCGTCGGATCACCCCGGACAGCCCGCGCGGCGGCGTGGACGTGCCGAAAACCGGTGGCAGAAAGGCATGTTCGTTCGATCGCTCGCGGGGCTGACGCTCGGGCTGGTCTTCGGGGACGGTCCAGTGGACGCCGGGGGCCGGTTCCACGGGCAGTTCGCGCGGAACCGCGGGGCGGTTTGCGGGATCCAGGTCGACGCCCCATCCGGGTATGCGGTCGACCAGTGCGGCGGTGTCGGGGTCGTGGGGGCGGTCTGCGGGATAGCGGGCACGGGTCCTCCTCAGCCGGCGTCGGCAACGATGATTGGCTTGATGCAGTCGTCGAGCTCCTCGGAGAAGATGCGGTAGCCCTCAGCGATGTGCTCGAAGCGGAATTCGATGCGTGACAATGTGTGAAATAGCCGTTGCGGATGTGGTCGAACAGTCTCGGCCACTGCCGTTTTACCGGGCACTGGTTCATGTTCGGGGTGAGTCCCTTGTTCATGGCGTCGCCGAACTTGACCGCGCTGAACATCGGCCCGTACGCACCCATGACCGAAACGGTGCCGCCTTTGCGGACCGCATCGATGGCCCAGTTGAGGGCGATCGGTGACCCGCCTGCAGCTGGAACTTGGCCGCGGGGCCGCGGTAGACCATCGCGCACATCGTGTCTGGACTAATGCGCGTTCGGGTACCCCACAAATGCGGTACTAACCGCGCCGGCGGCGCGGTGCGCGCAGACCGGTGTCACGCGCGGGGGTGTAGAAAAGGAACCCGAATCCAGGACAGTCCTCGGGAGGAGATCGTCGATGTCAATGGTGTCTTATGTGATCGCCGGTTCGGAGGCCAGCGGGGGAGCGGGCATCCAGGCCGACCTGCGCACCTTCGCACAGCTGGGTACCTATGGTGTCGGGACCATCACCTGCATCGTGTCCTTCGACCCGAACAACGAGTGGTCCCATCGGTTCGTACCGATCGACTCCGGGGTGATCGCCGATCAGATCGAGGTGGCCACCGCCGCGCACGAACCCGAGGTCGTGAAGATCGGCATGCTGGGCACCCCGGCCACCATCTCCACGGTCGCGCAGGCGCTCGGCTCCCGACAGTGGCGAGACGTCGTCGTCGATCCGGTGCTGATCTGCAAGGGTCAGGAGCCCGGCGCCGCACTCGACACCGACAACGCCCTCCGCTCCGAGATCTTGCCGCTGGCCACCGTGGTGACCCCCAATCTGTTCGAGGCCGCGACCTTGGCCGGCATGGACGAACTGACGTCCACCGACGACCTCGCCGAGGCGGCGCGGCGAATCCATGATCTCGGGCCGAAGGTCGTCGTCGTGAAGGGCGGGGTCGGACTCCCCGGCGAGGAGGCGATCGACGTCGTCTTCGACGGCTCCGAGGTCACCGTCCTGCGTGCCCCGAAGGTGGGCGACGAGCGGGTCTCCGGAGCCGGCTGCGTGTTCGCGGCCGCCACCACCGCCGAACTCACCAAGGGCGCAGGGGTCCTCGACGCGATCCGGACCGCCAAACAGTTCACCCACGACGGCATCGTCGGCCGTCTCGCCTCGAACGCACCGTTCGACGCCGTGTGGCACAGATCGAGGTGACCCACGGGCTAGTGCTCGGTCGGCCCAGCCCGTCGGGTGTCGGCGGGCTTCTCCCCGGGTAGTCGAGCGACAGCCCGGCGGTCTCCGTCACCGTCCGGGACGTCGTCCCGAGGAGAACCCATGTCCGAGACCGTCGCCGACATCGTGCTGCAACGCCTTCGGGAGTGGGGGGTCCGGCAGGTTTTCGGCTACCCCGGCGACGGCATCAACGGCCTGCTGTCGGCCTGGGTTCGCGCGGAGAACGATCCGCAGTTCGTCCAATCGCGCCACGAGGAGATGAGCGCGTTCCAAGCCGTCGGATCGCGCTCGCCGAACGCGCGCCGACGGCCCTGATCTTTCCCTCGGATGTTCTCGACCTGACCTACGAGCCACCACAGCAGGCCTTCAAGCAGGTCCCGTCCAGCCTCGGGGTCACGTCGGCGACCCCCGTGCCGGACCCGGACGCGGTCGCGCGAGCCGCCGAGATCCTCAACTCCGGGGAGCGAGTCGCGATGCTGGTCGGCCAGGGCGCACGGGGATGTGCGCCTGAGCTCATCACGGTTGCGGACATCCTCGGCGCCGGTTGCGCGAAAGCCCTTCTCGGGCGAGATGTCCTCCCCGACACGCTGCCGTGGGTCACGGGATCCATCGGCCTGCTCGGCACGACGGCCAGCCATCGATTGATGTCGGGCTGCGACACCCTGCTGACCGTCGGATCGAATTTCCCGTACTCGCAGTTCCTTCCGTCGTTCGGACAGGCCAGGGGAGTGCAGATCGACCATTCACCCGAGATGATCGGCATGCGCTACCCGAATGAGCTCAATGTCGTCGGCGACGCACGCGCCACGCTGCAAGCTCTCATCCCGCTGCTCGAACCCAAGACCGACCGCTCGTGGCGCGACAAGGTCGAAGCCGACGTCGAGCGCTGGTGGACGAATGCGGCCGGCCAGGCGATGACCGACGCGGATCCGGTCAATCCGATGCGCATCTTTCACGAGTTCTCGCCACGCGCCCCGTCGAATTGCATCATCACCGCGGATTCGGGCAGTGCCGCCAACTGGTACGCACGGCACATCGTCTTCCGCGCCGAGATGAGGGGGTCGCTGTCCGGGACGCTGGCCACGATGGGGCCGGCGGTGCCCTATGCCATCGGCGCCAAGTGGGCGCACCCCGACCGGCCCGCGGTGGCCTTCGAGGGCGACGGTGCGATGCAGATGAACGGCCTGGCCGAGATGATCACCGTGGCGCACTACTGGCAGCAGTGGACGGATCCGCGGCTCGTCGTCGTGGTGTTGCACAACAACGACCTGAACCAGGTCACGTGGGAACAGCGCGCGATGTCAGGATCGCCGAAATTCGCTGCCTCACAGGAACTCCCCGACGTCGACTACGCGGCCTTCGCGCGGGGGATCGGACTCGTCGGGATCAACGTCGACGACCCGGATGGTCTCGGTACCGCATGGGACACCGCCCTGGCCGCCGATCGACCGGCGTTGCTCGACGTGCGTTGCGACCCGACGGTGCCTCCCGTCCCGCCGCACGCGACCCGCGAGCAGGTCCTCGCCCTCGGCGAGGCGCTGGTCAAGGGTGACGACGATGCATGGGCCGTCGCCAAGAACGCAGCCAGACAGGGAATCCGCCAGTTCCTACCCGGACGGCAGTCCGACAACGACTGACTACACGGGACACCGGCTGCGCCCCGGTCCCGTACTCTCCACCGCATGAGCGGTGAGGAACTCTTCACAGCGGTAGCGGTCGGGTTCGAGGCAGTCGGAGCCTTCGCGATGATCGTGGGAGCGATCATCGCGTGCGTGCTGGGCGCACGTTCGCTCCGTCGGGGAGAGGGTGGCAACACTGCCTTCTCGGTACTGCGCAACACACTCGGAGCAGCCATTCTCCTGGGGCTGGAAGTCCTGGTCGCGGCGGATCTCATCCGCACCATCACGTCCAAACCGTCGATCGAGGATGCGCTCATCCTCGGGCTCATCGTGCTCATCCGTACCGTGTTGTCGATGTCCATCCAGATCGAGATCGAGGGCGTGGCGCCGTGGCGTCGAGCGTTGCTGACCAGCGGTGGACAACTGCTCGGTGCAGCGGTCGCGAACGACGCAGCAGCTGCGCGACCGACAACCGAAAGCACCGCGCGACGCGTCGACGGGTAGTGTCGCCACCCGGTCTGGCGCCGACAACGACCGGCGAGTCATCCTGGATGCCGATCACCGACAGACCGACCGAAGGAGTGCCGGGTGACAACGATCCCAGACGAAGTCGATGTCCTCATCGTCGGTGCCGGGATCTCCGGCATCGGTGCCGCCCGCTGGGTGCGAACCGAACACCCTGGCAAGTCGATCGCGATTCTCGAGGCCCGGAATACCGCCGGCGGTACGTGGGACCTGTTCCGCTACCCGGGGATTCGGTCCGACTCGGACCTGCACACCTTCGGGTACGACTTCAAGCCCTGGACCGATCGACAGGCGATCGCCGACGCCCCGCGAATCCTCGATTACCTCCACGAGACGATCGACGAGAACGATCTCGCTCCGCTGGTCCGGTATGGGCATCGTGTGGTGGCGGCCGTGTGGTCGTCGGACACCGCGCGGTGGACGGTCGACGTCGAACACACCGACACCGGAACGCGAAGCCAGATCAGTGCGCGATGGATCTTCTGTGGCTCGGGCTACTACGACTACGACGCGGGGTTCGCGCCGGAGTTCGCCGGCACCAAGACCTTCCGTGGCGAGATCGTGCATCCGCAGCACTGGCCCGAGGACCTCGATTACGCGGGCAAGCGGGTCGTGGTCATCGGCAGCGGCGCAACGGCGGTCACACTGCTTCCCGCGATGGCGGGACAGGCCGCGCACGTGACCATGCTCCAGCGCACACCGACCTACATCCTCCCGCTGCCCCGCGAGGACGCCATCGCCAACACCCTCAAGAAAGTGTTCGGCACCGAACGCGGATACGCATTGACCCGACACAAGAACGTCGCGCAGCAGCGGTTGCTCTTCGAACTGTGCCAGCGATTCCCATCGGTCGCTCGTCGGCTGATCCGCAAGATCAACGAATCTCAGCTGCCCGAGGACTATCCGGTGGACACGCATTTCAATCCCCCGTACAACCCCTGGGACCAGCGGCTGTGTGTGGTGCCCGACGCCGACCTGTTCCGGGCCATCCGCTCCGGGAAGGCCTCGATCGTCACCGACCGGGTCGACACCTTCACCGAGAACGGCATCCGGACAGTGGGCGGGGAGGAACTCGAGGCCGACATCGTCGTCACCGCGACCGGGCTCAACATCAAGATCATCGGCGGCATCGAGCTGAGCGTCGACGGTGAACCGGTGTCCCTTCCCGACACCGTCGTCTACCGCGGGATGATGCTGTCCGGTGTGCCGAACTTCGCGCTGGCGATCGGTTACACCAATGCGTCGTGGACCCTCAAGATCGGACTGTTGTGCGAATACTTCTGCAAACTTCTGGCGCACATGGATTCTCACGGATACGACAGTGTGTGGGCGGTCGCGGACCCCGATATGCCGACTCGGCCACTGCTCGACTTCGGGGCCGGCTACGTCCAACGAGCCCTCGACACCCTGCCCAAGCAGGGAGCTGAGGAGCCCTGGGTGATGTCGATGAGCTACTACGCCGACCGCAAATTGTTCCGTGGTGACGTCGCCGACGACAACGTCCGATTCGCGCGGGCGGGGGAGCGGGTGCGGTCGACGGTCGGGTAGCGGTGACGACTCGCCGGACGGCGGCTGAGTCACATCCGCGCGAACCGCACCAGCCAGTAGCAGTAGACGCCGTAGGCCGCGATACCCACCGCGGCCAGGATCATCAGCACCTGCCCGGCGGGCAGGCCGGCCAGTGTCTTGACCGCGCCGTCGATCCCCGTGGCCTTCGACGGATCGGCAGTCGCAACAGCCACGATGACCAGGATGCCGGTGCCGGCCAGAACGACACCCTTGCCGCAGTAACCGATCACGCCCGCGATTGTCGCCGCCTTGTCGTCGGAGATCTTGAGATCGTCGAGGAACGACCGGCTGGCTCCCTTGTAGACGTGGTAGACGCCGACGCCGATGATGATCAGGCCGGCCGCGACGAGGACGAACTTCCCGCCACCGGACTGCAGGAGTCGCGCTGTCAGTCCGGCGTTCTCCTGACCACTCGACTTCCCTTGGCCGGTCGCGAAACGTATTGCCGACCAGGCGAGCCCGACGTAGACCACGGCGAGCGACAACGCTTTTCCGCGATCGAACCACTGCTCGGCGCCATCACTGTCCTCGCCCGGTTCGGTGGCGTGGGGTCCGACGACGGCCTCGGCGAGTCGCCACAGCGCCAGTGCTGCGAACGCGACCGCGGCCACCCACAGGACGACGCGGCCGCCGGACGAGTCGGCGAAGATCCCCAACGCACCCGACTGGTCGGCGTTCCCGCCCCCACCGAAGGCCAGGCGCAGGATGATGTAGGCGATCAGCAGATGGAGCAGGCCGCTGACGGCGTGGCCGGCACGCGCCAAGCGCTCGAACCACGGGCTGTCGGTGGCGCGGTCGACCGCGCCGGTCACTTGATTGCGGCTCATCGCGCCACGTTCCTTCCACCGGTCGACCGAGCTGGTGCCCGGCCGGTTCCACTGACGTTACGGGGGCGTCGGGCGGTCGCTCACTTCCCCTGCGAGTTACGAAGGGCCCGAGCCTGTTCGATGTACTTCTGGTCCTTCTCGTCGTTCTTGTCCGACGCCGTGGTGTCCCGAGGCGGCAGTTGCAGGTGCTCTTCGGCCGGCATCCCCGCCTGTAGCTGTCGGCCACGTTCGAGTTCGGAGTCGAACTCGGCCCCGAACAGCAGCGCGAGGTTCGTCAGCCACAGCCACAGCAGGAAGACGATGACTCCCGCGAGTGCGCCGTAGGTCTTGTTGTAGCTGCCGAAGTTCGAGACGTACAGCGCAAATGCCACCGACGCGACGATCCAGGTGACGATGGCCAGCACCGCTCCGGCGCTGATCCACCGGAACTTCGGCTGCTGCACGTTCGGGGTCGCCCAGTAGAGAATGGCGACGATCAGGATGACGAACAGCAGGAGGATCGGCCAACGGACGATGTTCCACACGGTCAGCGCGGTCTCGCCGAAACCGATGGCGTCTCCGATCGATTTCGCGATCGGTCCGCTGACGGCCAGCATCAGTGCCACGGCAGCGGCGAGCACGAGTGCTACGAGGGTCACGAGCAGCATGATCGGCCGCAGCTTCCAGATGGGACGGCCTTCGTCGATCTCGTACATCCGGTTCATCGCGCGTCCGAACGCCCCCACGTAACCCGAAGCGGACCAGAGCGCGCCGAGCAGACCGAGTACGAGGGCGAAACCGGCGCTGGGGGCGGCCACGAGTTGTTCGACGGGGCCCCGCAACGTGTCCACGGCCGACGACGGTCCGAGGTCGTCGACCATCTGCAGGACGGCGTCGGTCGTCTTCTCGCCCTGGCCGAACACACCGAGCAGCGAGACCAGCGCGAGCAGCGCCGGGAACAGCGAGAGCACGGAGTAATAGGTGAGCGCCGCTGCCAGATCGGTGCACTGATCGCGCGAGAACTCCCGCGCGGTCTTCTTCAGCACGAAGAGGAGGGACGGCTTGGTCAGGTCAGTGGGGGAGTCCGGCTTGCGCGGATCATCGGGGTCGGCCGATTCGGGGTCGTCGCGAACGTCCGGTTCAGCTGAGGCCGGATCCTTGTCAGCTCGTTCAGCGGCGTCATCTCGTTTCATCCCCTGCGCTTAACCAGCGAACGCGCGAGCCAAACCCGGCCGACGTCGGCGCACCCGTCACCTGTGGGGTCAGCGCACGTGGCCGCAGGCGGCGTCGACCGCCCCCTGCAGATCTCGCTGGATCCAGCGGGTCACGGCGGCGGGTGTGTCGTCTCGACGGGCGCCGAGGTCCACCGGTTCACCCAGAGCGACAACGGGCCGGCCACCACCGGCCGGGTAGGCGATCCCGGCGGAGACCAACCACAGTCCGACACCGTCTCGCAGGGCTCGATGGGCGATGTGGCCGATCCCGGTGCCGAGCCGCTGAACCTCCGTCGGGTCGCCCTCGTTGCAGGTCCCCTCCGGAAACACCGCGATGCTGTCCCCGCGTGCCATTCGTTCGACGCAGACGGCGATCATCTGACGCCCGGCGTCGGCCGCAGCTCGCACTCCGTGGTCCTTGCTGCGAAACACCGGGATCCCGCCCAGAGTGTCGATCTTCTTTCGCTGTTCCGGATCCTGGAACAGTTCGTCTTTCGCGAGGACACGCAGGCTGCCTATCCGGCGCCGCAGCGGTGACCGGAAGCCCGCAGCTGCGAGGACCAACGGGTCGCGCTCGGAGACATGATTCGCCGCAATGAGCAGCGGAGCCCCGCTGCGCACGGCGCGGACGATCGCCTCCCGCGAACGAAAGCGCACGACCGGCCGGATTCGGGCGGCGAGCACCGCGTACATCATTCGCGCCCGGGCGCGGTCCTGCTGATGGGTCCGGTAGTGCTCGTATACCGCCTGTGCCTCGGACAGCTCGACCTTCACCTAAGTTACGGTACCGTAGGTTGCGGGGCTGCGGTGCCGCCACGGGACTCCGCATGACCGTCCGGGTACAGCTCCGAGGTCAGTCGGGGACGACGACCGCCCGGCCACGCAGCTCGTTCGAGGCCAACCGACGGTAGGCCTCGAGCCCGTCGTCGAGGGAGAACTTCTCGACGGCGACCTCCAGGACACCGTCGCGCGCGAGGTCGAGGACCTCGATCAGTTCGTGCCGCGCACCCCAGTACGGCGCCCGAACCGACACCTCATAGGGCTGGGTGAAGAAGCCGACCTTCGCCGCGGCGACACCGTCACCGATGCCGACGATCACGACGTCACCCAGCGTGCCGACGATGCCCATCGCGGTGTCGATGGTCGGCTGCAAGCCGACGAAGTCGAATACCGCGGTGGCGCCGTCGTTTCCGGTGATCTTCCGGACATTCGCCACGGCGTCGGCATCGCTGAGAACGGTCTCATGGGCACCCACCTCGCGTGCGAACGCGAGCTTGTCCTCGCTGAGGTCGAGGGCGATGATGCGCGCCGGGGTCAGATGCCGTAACAGCTGAATCCCGATGTGCCCCAATCCGCCCGCACCGATGACGACGGCCGTGGTGCCGCCGACGAGCTTCGGCAGCGACGGTTTGATCGCGTGATACGGCGTGAGCCCCGCGTCGGTGAGCGGTACCGCTGCGATCGGGTCGAGGTCGCCGAGCGGAACGAGGTGCCGGGCGTCGTCGACGATCATGTAGTCGGCCATCGCACCTTCGTTGCCGAGCCCGGGGGGAGTGATGCCGAGTTCGGCCGCACGACTGCAGTAGTTCTCGAACCCACGCGAGCAGAAGTGACAGGTCCCGCAACCCCAGGGGCCGTAGACCGCCACCGCGGTTCCCTCGGTCAGCGACGTCACACCGCTGCCGATCTCGGCGACCACACCGGCTCCCTCGTGCCCGAGCGTCATGGGTAACGGATAGGGAAAACCCTCGGCGGGCATGTTGAGCACGAAATCGTCGGAGTGGCACGCACCGGCGGCAGTCACCTTCAACAACACCTGGCCGGGGCCGGGTGTCGGCTTGTCGACCTCGCGGAGCTCGGGCGGACTTCCTGGCTTGACGATCTGGATGGCTTTCATGCCGGACACCTCTCGGTTCGAGTCGTTGCGTGCTCTCCCGCCTTCCGGTCTACCCGCGTATGGCGATACGCGCATACGTCGGCGGGAAACCAGACGCGAATTCCTGCTGAACCGCGGCACAGGTGGACAATGCCGATCAGAAGCCGGGACGGACCACGGAGTTCGATGTCGCGGCGTGCCGGGCGTGTCGGCGGGTGCGTCAAACATCCTGTGGCAGAGTCGATCAGCCGAGACGACGGCCGGAGGCGGAAGAGGACCGGATGCACTTTGGAGTACGGGTGGACCGGACAACGCTGCGACTCCGGGTCACCATCGTCGCGACTGATTCCGAGCGGCGCACCGCACACACTGCCGGGTGGCCGGCAGGACTTCGAGGCGCTCGGCACCGATGGGTTCGCCACAGTCCTCGCACCGGCCGTAGGCACCCGCGCCGACCCGGTCCAGGGCGGCACCGATCTCGTCGAGCCGGACTCGCGACCGTTCCAGCTGCGCAACCAGATGGCCGCGTTCCACCGCGAGAGTCGAACCTTCCGGGTCGTGCTCGTCGTCGGCCGCCGCGTCGCTGGTCGCCTCGAGCACCGCGGCCAGCCGGGACGACAACGATTCGATCAGCGCGGCGGTCCGTTCCCGTTCTGCGAGCAGCACATCCCGCGACTCGTCATCCTGCCTCGAGGTCACCGTGGGCCCACCGACGTCGTCTCGCTCAGGTGCCGCAGAAGGTCTGGAAGCTGTCGCTGAACGCCTGCGGGGCCGGCGCCGCGAAGTGAGCCCATTCGGTGCGGCGTTCGAACGGATGCGTGACGGGATCCATCAGCCGCGTGAACGGTTCCAGATCGCCGTCGGTCGCGGCGCGCAAAGCGGCGTCGACCTGATGGTTGCGCGGGATGTACACCGGGTTCACGGTATCCATCGCCTCGGCGACCGCACCGGGCTCACGACCGAGACGGGCGAGTTCACGGCGCCATCGTTTCAGCCACGGACCGATCTGCTCGCGCGGCATGAGGCTGATGATCGGGACCTGATCTCCGCGGAGTTCGTCGGCCAGCGCCCGGAAGGTGCCTGTCCAGTCCGCGCGATGATCACGCATCAGGGTCAACAGGTCGGCGACCAGTTCGGGTTCGGAAAGCGCTTCTGTCAGACCGATTTTCGACGCCATGCCGGTGGCGAAATGGTGTTCGTACCGCGCCTCGTAGGTGGCGAGCACGTCCGACGCCGCAGCGATCGCCTCATCGGGTGTCGGGGCCATGAGCCTGAGCAGGGTTTCGGCGAACCGCGCCAGATTCCACTTCAGGACGGCGGGCTGATTCCCGTAGGCGTATCGGCCCGCGTGATCGATCGAGCTGAACACCGCCGACGGGTCGAAGGCGTCGAGGAACGCGCACGGCCCGTAGTCGATGGTCTCACCCGAGATCGTCGTGTTGTCGGTGTTCATCACGCCGTGCACGAACCCCACCAGCATCCACTGGGCCACCAGGGCGGCCTGACGTTCGAGTACGGCTTCGAAGAACGCGAGATACCGGTTGCCGTCGCCGGCCTCCGACGCTTTCGCGAGCTCCGGGTAGTGACGGCTGATCGCGTAGTCGGCGAGTTGTTGCGTCAGGTCGGTGTTCCGGATTGCGTACTCGAAGGTGCCGACACGGAGATGGCTGGCGGCGATCCGCGCCAACACCGCGCCGGGCTCGGCCCCGGTGCGCTGAATGTCTCGCCCCGTGGCCACGACCGACAGCGAACGCGTGGTCGGGATCCCCAGGGCGTGCATGGCCTCGCTGATCACATACTCGCGCAGCATCGGCCCGACCACCGCGAATCCGTCGCCACCTCGGGAGAACGGAGTACGCCCGGAACCCTTGAGCTGTAGATCGACTCGTCGACCGCCGCGGTCGATCAGCTCCCCGAGCAGCAACGCCCGGCCGTCGCCGAGAAGCGGTGTGTACCCGCCGAATTGATGCCCGGAGTAGGCGGTGGCGACAGGGACGGCATCGGCGGGCGCGGCCGCACCCGACAGAAGTGCGACACCGTCGTCGGATGTCAGTGCCGCGATGTCGAGGCCCAGGTCGTCGGCGAGTGACTCGTTGACGACGAGCAGTCGGGGGTCAGGCGTCTCGGCACCCTGCCACGGCACGGTGAAAGGCGTCAGCTCGTCGACGAAGGTGCGCTCGAAGCCGGTGATCGCGGCGCTCGTGCGGGCGGGAGTATCGGGAGAGACGGACACCCCTCGAGGGTAACCAGTTTCCGGACCGGCAAACCGGCTGCGCAGAAGGGGCGAGGGAGGAGTGTCCACCCCACTCGCCCCGGACGGCGATCAGGCCGCCAGCGCCGCGCCGCAGATGCCGCAGGCCTCGAAGTTGCGCCGGTTCCACCGGGCGATCGGGATGAAGAACACGCTGAACTGGCTGTATTCACGCATCCGCGCCCACTGGGTGGTGTTGTGGCAGCGGGGACAGGTGCGGGTCTGACCCGCACCGAGATGCTTCTGCCTACGGCCATATCCGAACAAGAAGAACACGCCGCCATCGTAGAGTTCGCGGCTCGCGGCGGCCGGTCACGCGCCGCGGTAGTCGATCACGGGCGGCGGACCATGAGGTCGTTCTCGGCTGTGAAACCGCATTGTTTGTACAGGTCTGTCGATGCTTCGGTCGGGTTGAGCACCACCTTCGCGTATCCACGGCCGTCCGTGGTCGCGACGGTATGCCGGACCAGTTCACGTCCGATCCCGGAACCGCGGAACGCCGGGCGGACGTACAGATGACCGAGATAACCCCATCGGCCGCCGGCGCCCTGCCGGGGACTCGGCATCCGGGCGTGTTCGGTCAAGCACACCATTCCCACGGTCATGTCGTCCGTGCCCGCGGTCCAGACCGTTCGTCGCTCATCGTCCAACCAACTCGCAACCGCGGCGGCGAAGGCGGTATCGCCAAGCCACGGCCCGACGGAGCGATCGTCTTCGTACGCCCACTCCCAGCGGAGCTCGGCCACAAGGTGGGAGTTCTGCGAAGGTTGAATTCGTACCGCGTGTCGACCGGTCACCCACCCAGGGTGACCGATGACGGTCGGCGGCTGCGCGTGCGGCACCGCAGAAACTCCACGACCACCGCCGGCCTCGCGGAGAATGGACGAGGCCGAGGTGCTCGCCATCCGTCGAGACGCGCTCGCCATCCGTCGAGACGCATCGGGTCGGCGGGCATCGGTACGCTCGGTGGTGTCCGTTTTGTCGGCCTGACGTCACCGCCACCGGGCTGCGGACTCGCGAAACCGGAGGGAAGCATGGAAGCACTGATCCTGATCGCCGTCATCGTCGTGATCGTCGTCGGGGTGGTGGTGTTCGCCCAACAGCGTTCCGGCGCCAACGCGGCCCGCACCCTCGAGGACGCGAAAGCCGACGCACGACAGGTGATAGAACGTCTGGGCGGCCAGGTGTTCATGCTGGTCGGCGACGGCCCGGCATCGAAACAGGCGCTGGCCGACGCGGGGGAGCGATACACCGCGGCGGGGTCTCAGATCGAGCAGGCCAATTCGCCGGTGCAGGCGCGGCTGGCCAAACAGACTGCGATCGAGGGGCTCTACTACATCCGTGCGGCCCGGGCCGCCATGGACCTCGACCCCGGTCCGGCGATCCCCGAGCTCGACGGGCAGAAGAGTGCCGGTGCGGTCACCGAGGACCGGACCGTGGAGTTCGAGGGACGAAAGGTCGCGGCATCGCCCAACCCGTCGGAGCAGACGCCCAACTACTATCCCGGTGGCCGCGTCGCGGGCAGGCCGGTACCCGCCGGTTGGTACTCCGAGCCGTGGTGGAAACCGGCTCTCGTTGCCGGCGCCTGGGGACTCGGATCGATGTTCCTGTTCTCGGCAATGTTCTCCGGCATGGCGGGCGTTCCCTACGACGCGCAGTCCTTCGAGAGTGGCGCCGGCGACGGTTCCGACGGTGGCGCCCTGGAAGGCGGTGACTCCGGCGACTTCGGCGGTGGTGACTCCGGTGACTTCGGCGGGGGAGATTTCGGTGGCGGCGACTTCGGCGGGGGAGGCGACTTCGGCGGTGGCGACTTCGGGGGGTTCTGAGCGGCTGCCCTCCGAGTGACTCGGCTTCGCTTGCCGGGCGTCAGGTCGCCGTGGGTGCCGCGACGACGGACAGCAACCGGAGCTTCTCGGCACTCGCACTGCCCGGGGTCGCGGTGTAGACGAGCAGCGAATGCGAACACCGCGGGTCGACCAAGATCTGGCAACTCAGCTCGATCAATCCCACCTCGGGGTGCACGTACCTCTTGGTCTCGCGAGGAGCTATACCCACTTCGTGCCGTGCCCAGATCTCGCGGAACTCCTCGCTCTCGCCTGTGAGCCGTTCCGCGAGCGACGCCGCATACGACTGCGGGCCTCGTAGCGCAGCCACTCCTCGTAGTCCGGATACGTACATACGTGAGTAGAAGTCGTGGTCGTCGGACGGATGCAATTGGCGAGCCCGCGGATCGGTGAAACACCGATAGCCGATGCTCCGCGCCGGCCCGTCGAACCGCATGAGGTCGCCGACCAGTGCCACCCCGAGTCGGTTCTGGCGCAACGTCTCGCCGAGTTCGGTGACGATCTCGGCCGGGGTGTCGGCGAGCCGGTCGAAGATCCGCATCATGCCCGGGGAGATGTGCTCGCGGTCGGGTCCGCGCATGGGCGGCCGGTGGCCGGCGAGGTGGAACAGGTGGTCTCGCTCCTCGACGGAGAGGTGGAGGCCCTGTGCGATGGCGGCCACCATTTGTGGCGACGGCTGCGGGCCGCGCTCGCGTTCGAGTCGTGAGTAGTAGTCGGCGGACATGTGACACAGGGCAGCCACCTCTTCGCGACGGAGTCCACCTGTGCGACGGCGCTGCCCGCGAGGCAGTCCGACGTCCTCGGGCTGAAGGGCGGCACGCCTCACCCGAAGGAAGTCAGCGAGACCGGGACGATCGATCATTCGGCCATTCTTGCGCGCCCGGAACCGCGGAGCCACGGATCGACAGGCCGTGGATAACGGTGCGGACCGACACAAGACTGGAAGCGAGAACATTCCGAGTCCGTCAGGAGCTCCGCATGACACGAAACAGCAGATACAGCCTGTCCATCCCCGATCTCACGGGCCGTCGAGCGGTCGTGACCGGCGCGAGTGACGGCATCGGGTGGGAGATCGCGAATGCGCTCGCCGGCGCCGGTGCGGAAGTGGTCGTGCCGGTGCGTGATCCGAACAAGGGGGCGAGGGCGGTCGAGCGCATTCGTGATCGTCACCCCGCCGCCACACTCACGATGGAGGAAGTCGACCTGTCATCGATGGCATCGGTCGAGGCGCTTGCCGGCAGGCTCCGGGCGGACGGCACACCGAGCGACATCCTGATCAACAACGCCGGGATCATGACTCCGCCGAAACGCCTGACCACAGGCGATGGATTCGAGGTCCAGTTCGGCACCAACCACCTAGGACACTTCGCCCTGACCGTCGCGGTGCTTCCGCTGCTCCGGTCCGGGAAGGCACGGGTGGTCTCGCAGACGAGCATCGCGGCAAAACGAGGCTCGATCAATTGGGATGATCTGAACTGGAAGCGCCACTACGACGCAATTAAGGCCTACCGCCAGTCCAAGATCGCGTGCGCGCTGTTCGGACTCGAACTCGGACGCCGAAGCCGCGCTGCCGGTTGGGATGTGACGAGCGTGATCTCACATCCGGGAGTCGCCCCGACCAGCCTTCTCGCCGCTCGTCCTGAGGTCGGCAGGACCGCCCCGACGAGCGGCCGGCGCGTGATCGAGTGGATGTCGCGGCACGGCGTCGGTGTGGGCACCGTCGAAACCGCTGCCCTCCCAGCCCTGATGGCGGCGACGCAGCCGGAGACGCCCGATGATGCGTTCTTCGGACCACAGTGGCCCGGTGACGCCGGCGGGCCACCCGGATTACGGCAACCCTGGCAACCGTTCCGTGATCACGAAGCAGCATCGCGTCTGTGGGCGGTGTCTGAACAGCTCACCCGGGTGACAGCGGGATAAAGACGGGCCTCCTGGCGCCGATGTGCGACCGCCAGTGGTGTGTGCCACCTGCGGACCGAAGTCGACGCAGGTGACACACCGGCAATGAGCACTTGCGGTGCTTTCCACTCGAAGTCTGAGGGACGGCAGGTTCAGGGGAAGAGCGTCAGGAATGTCGCTGCCGAGGTCGCGCACAGCAGCGCCGCGATCGTGACGCCTGCATACGCGTGATCGGCAATCGGGGTCTCGCGTGTCGCGACCGACGATGTGCGTGTCGGGGTGCTGGCCTCTGTCACAAGTTGTCCCTCCGAAGACCCGTTACCGTCCCCGAGAACATTAGGGCCGCGAACGTTCACCCGAGACCCGCCGGCGACGTTCGAGGCCACAACGATGCTGTGGGTCACGAAACGATAACGGTCGCAAGTACTAGGTTTGAACTGCACGAACGGTGAATCGCCGACGGCGCGACGCAGTGATGGGTAACGCGGATTCGCACGCATGTGCGACAATGGCGCGGTGAGTTCACAGACGAGGGCCGGCTTGGGTCCCGACGACCTGGAGTCGCTGTCCGCGGCACTCGCGGCCGGTAAGCGAGCCACGGTCTATCTGCGCGATGCGATGCCATCGCTGAACCTGGAGGCCGGCGCCTCGGCGCGAGTCGTGTCGATCGACGGTACGACAGTGACGGTGAGCCCGAGGGGCGTCGACGACCAGTTGCCCTTCGAAGCCGACGAACTGCGACGTAACCGACCGGCAGCCGCGACCACTGCGACCGCTGCGGTTCGTCGACGCACACCGGAACCGGCGCCCCCGAAGCCACAACCGACGTCGTCATCGAAAACAGATGTCGAGGAATCGACTTCCGCCCGCCCGTCCCGAAAGGCGCGTCCTGCGACGGATGCCCCACCGAGGGCGACGGAGTCGGCGCCGGCGCCTGCGACGACCAGGTCGTCGCGAAAGGCCAAGGCGCCGACCGCGCCGACCACGGTCACCATCACCGCGGCAGGGGAGAGCACGTGGACGCTGTCGGTTGCGGTCGGAACCAGAAAGCTGGCAAAACCCGTCGAGATCACCGCCGACCGGGTGGCCCGGGCGATGCGGGAGCTCGATGACGAGACCGCGATCGCCGCGGTCGACGCCGTCATCGAATCGGCCAGAACGGCCGCGCAACGCCGCATCGACGAACTCAGTCAGGAACTCGAAGCCGCGCGGGCCGCGCTGGCCAACCTCGACGGGTCCGTCGACGACCAGCGCGGCCCTGCTCCCTGCCTCTCGAAGGGCGACCCACCCTGCTCCTGCTCCCTGATCCGAAAGAGCGACAAAACCCTGCTCCCTAATCCGAAGAGTTAGGTGAGGTGGCTGCTCAGGCCGCTCCGTGGGGTGTGATGGTGACGTCGTATCCGAGTTTGTGTAGGTCGTAAATGGCGCGGTTCTTGGTGCGTTCGGGGTGGCGTTGCTGGTGGTAGTCGGGGCCGGGTTCGTCGTAGACGACGTTGTCGGTGAGCATGATCCAGACCACGGTGAGCAGGGTGTGCTCGAGGGCGACGA
>NZ_JAFFZF010000054.1:0-25849 GCF_016924115.1 Gordonia sp. BP-119 | reverse complement strand
GACCGAGTTCACATCCAGAAACTCACCCTGACGATCCGGCTCACCCTGCATACCCACCAGGATCCCAGCCCACCAGGCAAACCCGCTCACCCCACACCGAAACGACACCGACTATTTCAGCAGTCTCTTAGGGAGCGGTGATCAGCTCTGGGGATCCAACATCGCGATCCGCTCGCGGAGGACGGGCCACGCGAGTCCGAACGCGGGGTGCAGTGGGAGTTGATCGACGCGCTTCTCGTCGACCCATCGCAGTTCCGTGGATTCGAAGTTGGCGACCGTGCGGACCGGCGAGTCCGTCTCGGCGATGACCGTCGTGTAGGTCCATCCGCCGGGCGCCTCGAGGGTGACGACCGCGGCGACGACGCGCAGGTCGTCGGCGGTGATCCCGGCTTCTTCCTCGGCCTCGCGGATCGCGGTGTCGATGGCACCCTCGTGCGAGTCGCGGGCCCCGCCGGGCAGCGCCCACGTGCCGCCCTGATGCGACCACGCGGCGCGGTGTTGGAGGAGCACCCCGGTCGATCCGTCCGGCAGCGGCGCCCGCAGCAGCAGACCTGCCGCGCCGTGGATACCCCAGTATCGAGAACCGTCGGGATCGATCACCCAGCCGTCGCCGTCGCCGCGCACCACGCCTCCTCGCAACCCGGTCGCCCCGACCGGGTGCCTCCACCGTAAGTGAGATGCGCAACACCTGCCAGGGAGACCGCGAAGCCCTCTCATCGCGGCTCGGAACCACGAGGTGCCGTCGGCGAGCACCCGGCACGCGCGAACCGCCGAGGTCGGCGGCGCGGCGCCGGTCGACTCGGGAGGAACCCGGCACGATGACATAGGGTGAAACACGCACGACCCGGTGAACGATGACCCAGATGACACAACCCCTGACGTTGATCGCCCGGTCACGCGAATCCGGAACGGGGAACCGGTGACCGTAGGACCGCACCGGAGACGATCCAGCGTTTGAGAAGGGATCAGGTAGGTGACCGGCGACGCGTCCTCCGTGCGGACGGCGCTGACGCGTGGCGGTCGCACGATCCGTCCGGCGCAGGCCTCACCCCCGATCCGCCAGGTGCTGGCCGACCGACGCGAACTCGTCGCCACCGCCCGGGAACGCGCCCAGTCCCCGTTCCAGACCCTGCGCCACTTCGCCGTCACGACCCCCGGCAAGCTGATCATCATCTGCGGAATCCTGGCGCTCGGCTGTCTGAGCACCGGCCTGTACGCATCGACGGTCCTGGAGGATCGCACCCAGACCCTGCAGCGCCTCATCGATCGGACCGAACCGCTCGCCGAGGCCGCGCAGGTTCTCTACAGCTCGCTGTCGATCGCCGATGCGTCGGCGAACGCGGCGTTCATCTCCGGCGGACTGGAGACCCCCGATCTGCGGCAGCGCTACTCCGACGCGCTGGCGACGGCGTCGTCGTCGCTGATCCTGGCGACCGGCACGTCCAGCGAACCCGGTTCCGGCATGGTGTCGGACCGGGCCGAGCAGGCGGTCAGCGCCGATCTCGAGACCCTGTCCACCTCGATCCCGGTCTACAGCGGACTCATCGAGACGGCGCGGACGAACAACCGGCTCGGCAACCCGGTGGGATCGGCGTATCTCGGCCAGGCGTCGTCGATGATGCAGGACCAGATCCTCCCGGCCGCCCAGCGCCTCTACGAACGGCGATCGATGGCCATCGCCGACCCCCAGCAGACCCTCACCCGTCCACCCTGGACCGTGTACGCGCCGCTGCTGTTCCTGCTCGCCGCGCTTGTCCTGACGTCGCGCTACCTGGCGCGGCGGACCCGGCGGCGGTTCAACATCGGCATCGTGGCGGCCATCTTCGCCCTCAGCGTCGGGACCCTGTGGTTGCTCGCCTCCGGTCTGATGTCGGTGGCCGCCACCAGCGATGCCCGCACCGAGGGCGCCGACCCGCTCCGCGACCTGACCGCCGCCCGGATCCTCACCCAGCAGGCGCGGTCGGCCGAGACGCTCTCGCTCATCCGCCGCGGTGATCAGGGCGGTCTCGAGCGCAGCTTCTCCGCGGCGACCAGCGAGATCGGCAACATCGTCGACGACGTCCGCGAGGGCACCGAAGACGGCGACAGCGCGGTCACCGGCGAACAACTGGACACGGTCACGGCGGCGCTGACCGAGTGGCGCCGCACCGACGCCGCGGTCCGCCGCTACATCCAGACCGGCAACTTCGGTCTCGCGCGCCTGCACACCGTCGGCGACGGACCGGACAGTTCGGCCCGCGCCTACACCGCGGTGGACACCGCGCTGGTCGATGCGATCACGACTGCCCGGAACTCCTTCCGGGACGACATCAACACCGCGCAACGGGTCCTCGGGTTCACCGGCACCGGCATCCTGCTGCTCACCGTCTTCGCCGGCGTCGCGGTCGTGGGCGGTCTCATCCCGCGCATCCGGGAGTACCGATGACCGTCCCCTCGCCTCGCCGCCTGCTGACCGTCGTGGTCCTGCTCGCGCTCACCGGCCTCGTCGCCACCGGCTGCGTGCGTTTCCCCGCACCCGACTCACCCCCACCGACGGCGACCGCCGGGCAACCGATGCTGCCCGGCGTCCAGTTCGACGTGCCCGTCGAACCGCCGCCGAGTTCCGAGGCCTGCAACGCGACCCTGACCCTGCGGCCGCCCGCCCAGATGCCGCCGCCTGCTCAGATGCCGATCAATTCGACGATGGCCGGCATCCTCGAGCGGGGCCGGCTCATCGTGGGGCTCGACATCGGGTCCAACCTGTTCAGCTTCCGCGATCCGATCACCGGCGACATCCAGGGCTTCGACGTCGACATCGCGCACGAGATCGCCGGCGCCATCTTCGGCGACGACCGCCGCGTCGAGTTCCAGGTGCTGAGCTCGGCGCAGCGGATCGACGCCCTGCGGGACATGACGGTCGATCTGGTGATCAAGACGATGAGCATCACCTGCGACCGGTTGCGCGACATCAGTTTCTCGGCTCCTTATTACGTCGCGTCCCAGCGCATCCTGTCGTTCCGGAACTCGAACGTGACCGGTCCGGCGCAGCTCGCCCACAAGCGGGTCTGCGCCGCGCGCGGGACCACCTCGATCGGTCGTATCCAGGCCATCCAGCCCCGAGCCACGATCGTCAGCACGACGACCTGGGCCGATTGTCTGGTCCTGATGCAGCAGGGTCAGATCGACGCGGCGACCACCGACGACGCGATCCTCGCCGGTCTCGCCGCGCAGGATCCGTGGTTGCGGGTCGTCGGCCCCAGCCTCGGCGAGGAGTTCTACGGCGTCGGGATTCCCAAGGGCCAGGACGACATGATCCGGTTCGTCAACGGCGTGCTCGAGCGCATCCGGGTGACCGGCCGCTGGCAGGAGATCCGGGACCGGTGGCTGTCCATCCTCGACAGTGGGTACGGCGCTCCCCAGCCGTACTACCGGGACTGATCCCCATGGACGACGCGGCCCGAAACGATCACGACACAGACGACGTCACCCACGGCGAACGGGGCGACGACCTCGGCACCCAGCGGGTCTCGCTCGACGCCCTGCTCGGCGACGACGACACCGGCCTCGACGGTCCCGGCCCGGGCGGTGGCCGTCCCGGTGGTGAGGACGCGGAGACGACCGCGAAGGTGGTCGACGTCGGCACCCAGCGGGCCGACCTGGCGGCGCTGACCGAGGGCCCCGACGACATGGACGACACCACCGACCCCCGGCCCGGCCGACGCACCGACCCGGATGTCGGAACCCAGGCCGTCGCACCGGTGTTCACCGTGGGGGTCGACCCCGACGACCGGACCGACCGCGTCGAACGGCAACCTCCGGCCGTGCCCCTTCCGGAACCCGACTCCGGTCCGCTCGGCCGGCGTCTGGTTCCGCGGCGCCGGCCTCCGGTGCACGAGCGGCGGCTCGGCAGCGGCCTGGTCGAGATGCCGAAGATCACCGACATCGAACCCGAGGACGCCGTCATCGACGACCCGGTGATCGCCGACAGCAAGCGGTTCTGCTGGCGCTGCGGCAAACCTGTCGGTCGAGCCGAGGGCGAGGGCGCCGGTCCCCCGACCGGCGACTGCGGCAACTGCGGCGCCCGGTACTCCTTCGTCCCGGGACTGGCTCCCGGAACATTGGTCGCCGACCAGTACGAGATCGCCGGCGCCATCGCCCACGGCGGCCTCGGCTGGATCTACCTGGCCATCGACCGCAACGTGAGCGACCGGCCCGTCGTCCTCAAAGGCCTGCTGAATTCCTCGGATTCGGAGGCGCAGCGCGTCGCGGTCGCGGAACGGCAGTTCCTGGCCTCGGTCAACCATCCCGGGATCGTCAAGATCTACAACTTCGTCGAGCACGTCGACGACGATGACCGCTTCGGTTACATCGTGATGGAGTACATCGGCGGCCAGACGCTCAAACAGATCACCGCGGGCGATCCGGACAACTCCCTGCTGTCGGTGGAGCAGGGCCTGGCCTACATCCTGGAAGTGCTTCTCGCCGTGGGCTATCTGCACTCGGTCGGCCTGGTCTACAACGACGTCAAACCCGAGAACATCATGGTCGGCAGCGACGAGGTGAAGCTGATCGACCTCGGCGCCGTCTCGCCGATCAACGGCTACGGGCACCTCTACGGCACGCCCGGGTTCCAGGCACCGGAGATCGTCAAGACCGGACCGCAGATCGCGACCGACATCTACAGCATCGGACGCACCCTCGCAGTCCTGACCGTGCCGATGGAGATGCGGAACGGACGCTACGTCGACGGTCTGCCCGCCGCGTCGAAAACGCCTGTCTTCCGGAACAATCCGTCGTACCACCGCCTCCTGCAGCGCGCCACCGCCCCCGACCCGGCCGACCGGTTCGTCTCCGCGGAGGAGATGAGCACCCAGGTGCTGAACGTGTTGCGCGAGACGGTCGCCGTCCACACGGGGGTCCCGCGGCCCGCGCTGTCCACGGTCTTCACCCCGCAGCGCTCGACGTTCGGCACCGACCTGATGCTCGCACCCGTCGACGGCTTCTTCGACCCCGATCAGGCGGCGTTCTACGATCCGGTGGACATCGCCAACGCCCTGCCCGTCCCGCTGGTCAACCCCCTCGACCCGGCGGCGAGTCTGCTCACCTCGGCGGCGCTGTCCGACCCGCGACAGACCCTGGATTCCATCAACACCGCCCGGGCAGAGGGTTTCGCCTCGCTCTTCGGCGGCCGGCCGGTCAAGAACGCTCACCCGTCGCGGGAGATCGACCTCGCCGAGGCCCGCGCGCATCTGCAGCTCGACGACGTCGACACCGCGCTCGCCCTTCTCCAGGAAGTCCGCGCCCACCACGGTGATTCGTGGCGGGTCGAGTGGTACATGGGCATCTGCGCGTTGATGAACGACGAACCCGAACTGGCCTACGAGCGCTTCGACGAGGTCCTCGGTGCGATGCCGGGCGAGGTCGCGCCCAAGCTCGCCGTCGCCGGTACCGCCGAACTCATCGGCCGCTGGCTGGCCGACGAGAAGGGTCCGGCGAAGTCTGCCGAGAAGATCGCCAAACTGTATGACGTTGCGCAACATCACTATCACGATCTGTGGCTGACCGATCACAGCATCGTGACCGCCGCGTTCGGTCTGGCCCGGCTCGCCGTGGCGGCCGGTGACATCGATGCCGCGATCCAGCCGCTCGACGAGGTGCCGGCCACCAGCCGCCACTTCAACACCGCGCGCGCGACGGCGATCATCGCGCTCGTGCACGGCCGACCCACCTCGCAGGTGACCCGCGAGCAGATCGTCGAGGCCGCACGACGTCTCGAGCAGATCCCGGACACCGAACCGCGCAAGGCCCGGATGCTGCTCATCGTGCTGGGCACCGCGCTGGGCTGGATCCACGACAATCCCGACGACGCCAAGCAGGACAACGAACCCTCGACGCTGCTCGGCTTCCCGTTCACCGAGTACGGCATTCGCACCGGCACCGAACGTTCGCTGCGCCAGCTGGCCCGCCTGACCCGAACCAACCGGGACCACCGGTTCATGCTCGTCGACCTCGCCAACTACGTCCGGCCGAATACGTTGTTCTAGGGCTATCCGAAGAACGTCCCCGCTGCGTTGCGCACGAGCGGGTCTTCGCCCAGGAGCTCCGCGAGGTGGGCCTCGACCGGTGACGGACGGGTGCTGCGACGCACGCGCAGTGGCGGTCGGACGTCGATGACGTGGCTGGTTTTCAGCCATGAGCGGCGCGCTCGATCGTCGGGCCCCCTGCTCCCTGCGGAGCTTGCGGAAGGCGCGTCAGCCCGGTTCCCTGAGGAGCGCCCGGAGCTTGCGGAGGGCGCGTCACGAAGGGTCGGGCGCGTCTGACCGCCGGGCCGGGTTGGTGGTCCGTGGATCTCGTCGCGCACGGTGTTCAGGTGTTCTGCGAACCGCCGGGGTATGTCGGGTCGGCGGTTCAGCCGACCGGGATTGGGCGGTGCGCCGGCTTCGGCGTTCAACCGCCAGACGCAGCGGCCTTCGTCGGGTCCGGACCGGGCGATGCGGGTGGTGTACTGCCCGGGCTGGTCACCGACCATCCGGTTATGTCGCGGGCAAGCAGGGGCGAGGTCGTCGATGTCGGTGAGACCGCCCTTGGCCCAATCCCTGTGGGCGTGATGCATGTCGACGTGGGTGGCGGGCTGATCACACCCGGGTGCCGAACACACTTCCCCGTCGGGGCGGGCAAAGGACACGAGGCGCTGTTCGCGGGTGGCCAGACGTCTGCCGCGCCCGAAGTGCAGCGGCACAGTGGTGGCGTCTTTGAAGATCGCCAACCACGGCTGGACCTCACCGGCCATCGCGATCAAGTCCCGGATGGGCAGCAGGGTGCCGGTGGCCGTGGTCGCGAGTCCGGCACCCTGGATCAGGTCGGAGAGGTCGGCTTTGACGATCAACTGGACGGGCAGGCCGCGATGCGAGGTGCCGAGTGCGCCGTCGGCGAAACCGGCGGCCAGTGCGGCGTCGAGCGCGTCGTGATTGGACTGGGCGGGGGTGCGTCCGTCGCGATCGGCGGCGGCGGTGAGGGCGTCGGGGTCGGCGGTGCCGGCCGGGCCTTGGGGCGACTGGGGGTCGTCGGGGTTGTTGAGCCCGGGTTTGCCCCAGACAGCGAACATCATGGTGAGCCGGGCGGCGAGTGCGGGAGTGAGGGTGCCCGAGATCTTGGCGGTGCCATCGGCGCGTTGCCGACCGATCCACAGGCCGCGGCGTCGTTTCTGCTCGGTGTCGTCGGACAGGGTTCCGTCGGGATCGAGGTGGGCGAGCAGTCGCGAGCCGAGCTGGGTGATCTCGGCGGGCGTGTGAGCTTCGGCGATCTCGGCCATCTGCCGCTCGGCGGCGACTTTCACGTCGTGTTCGACAGCATGCGGGATCTGGTCGAGGACATCGATGGCGGCCTGGACGTGCCCGGTTCCCACGGATCCGGTGGCGAAAGCTTCTGCCAGCGTGGGGTGTTCAGGTTCGAGACGGTCGCCGTTGAGGCAAGTCAGCGCGGCGGTGGCGTTCAGCTGCTTGCGTCGACGCATCGGGTTGGAGATCCGCAGCCGGTGGGTCATGAACTGCATCAGAGTGCGGCAGCCGGTCTTGCGGGGCAGATCCCGAGCCTCGATTTCGGCGATTTGGCGGTCGCCGGCGTAAGTGGTTCGAGCGATCGCGCGTTCGGTAGCGGCGGCGACTTCCATCAGTTCTTCGTCGGTGCACGGGGACAAGTCGACGGTCTGCAGTTTGTCGAGGGTCGCGTGCAGATCGGCCACCAACTCGACGGCGCGCGGTTGCGGCGTTATTGATTCGTCAGACATTGTCACCCCCCCCCGGAGACGTTTGCACGAATACATGATCGAGTGTAACGGCTATGCCGCTGGGGTGCAATGGTTTTCGTTGACCATCCGCAGAGCTCATCTTGTCGGTGGCGCGTGATAAGGGCAACCGCAACTCGAACTATGCTGCGTCTTGTCACTTATCCGGTTGCCTCCCAACGCAGCCATCCTGCCTAACAATCCGCGGTGCCGACCCTTCTTCGGAGCCGGAATGTCGACCTCCGAGTACGCGGTCGGGACGATGCCAACGCGCCAACAGGCTGGGCCCCACCTACCGGCCGGCACAACAGCCACCACCCACTCCAAACCGGTGCGTCCTTCGTGAGCTCGCTCAGCGGCCCGCGCCGTCAGCACAACCTTCAGCGGGACGCACGGACCTCAAACCCGACCACCGCCGCCGACTGCCGTGCGATGGCCAACTCCTCATTGGTCGGAACGACGAGCACGTCCACCGCGCTGTCGTCGGCCGAGATGCGTCGAGCCTCCTTGCCACGCTGAGCGTTTCGCTCGTCATCGACGATGATCCCGAACCCTTCCAACCCCGCCAGCGCACGGGCGCGGACGACTGCGGAGTTCTCCCCCACCCCGGCCGTGAAAGTGATGGCATCGACGTGGCCGAGGGCGAACGCGTACGCACCGAGGTAGCGGCGCAGACGGTGGATGTAGACGTCAAAGGCGCGTCGGGCGGCGTCGTCACCGTCGTCCATCAATTCGGTGATCGTGCGGAAGTCGTTCTCGCCGCACAGACCTCGAAGTCCCGAACGCTTGTTGAGCAGCGTGTCGATCTCGTCGACGGACAGGTTCGCCACCCGGTTCAGATGCAGGACCAGCCCGGGGTCGAGGTCACCGCTGCGGGTTCCCATCACCAGTCCCTCGAGCGGGGTCATACCCATCGACGTGTCGATCGGCTGCCCGCCCGCGATGGCCGACGCCGACGCGCCGTTGCCCAGGTGCAGCACGATCTGGTTCAGCGACGCCGGGTCGCGGTCGAGGAACTCGGCCACCCGACCGGAGACATACTCGTGGCTGGTGCCGTGAAAACCGTAGCGGCGGATCGCATGTTCGTCCGCGACCGCACGGTCGATCGCGTATGTCGCCGACGCGTCGGGGAGACCGTGGAAGAACGCGGTGTCGAACACGGCCACCGAGGGGACGTCGGGGAGCAACTCCCGGGCCGCCAGGATGCCGACCAGGTTGGCCGGATTGTGCAGCGGCGCCAGCGGGGAGATCCGCTCGATCTCCGAGATCACCTCGGGGGTCACCACCGTCGGCTCGTAGAACGACCGGCCACCGTGCACCACCCGATGTCCGACCGCGCTCAGTCCCGCGTCGGCCAGATCGGTTCCGTTGTCGGCGAAGAAGCGTTCCGCCCGTCGGACCGCGGCGAGGTGATCGTCGAGTTCCAGTGTCTCGGTGACGGTCTCGCCGTTCTGTTCGTGTGTCATCGACGAACCGGAGTCGCCGATCCGCTCCGCGATGCCCTCCGCGATCACCGTGCCGTCCGCCGGTTGCACCAGTTGGTATTTCAGCGACGACGAGCCGGCGTTGAGCACCAGCACCGCACCCGACGCCCCGCTCATCGGGGACCCTCGGCCTCGGCGGAGGCGACGTTCTCGGCGAGGGGGTCCACGCCCTCCTGCTGGGCCTGGATCGCGGTGATGGCGACCGTGTTCACGATGTCCGACACGAGGGCGCCACGGCTCAGGTCGTTGATCGGCTTGTTCAAGCCCTGCAGCACCGGGCCGATCGCGACCGCCCCCGCGCTCCGCTGCACCGCCTTGTACGTGTTGTTGCCCGTGTTGAGGTCGGGAAAGATCAGCACGGTCGCACGGCCGGCCACCGGCGAGTCGGGCATCTTGGTCTTCGCCACCGAGGGTTCCACCGCGGCGTCGTACTGGATCGGCCCCTCGACCAGCAGATCGGGTTGCCGCTCGCGCACGAGTTCGGTTGCGGTCTTGACCTTCTCGACGTCGGCGCCCGATCCGGACGTCCCGGTCGAGTACGACAGCATCGCGACCCGGGGATCGATACCGAAGGCCGCGGACGTCTGCGCCGAGGAGATGGCAATGTCGGCGAGCTGTTCGTCGGACGGATCCGGGACGATGGCGCAGTCGCCGTACGCGAGCACCTTGTCGGCCAGGCACATGAAGAACACGCTCGACACGGTGGACACACCCGGTTTGGTCTTGATGATCTCGAAGGCCGGCCGGATCGTGTGGGCCGTGGTGTGCGACGCCCCCGACACCATCCCGTCGGCGCGCCCGGTGTGCACCATCATCGTGCCGAAATACGACACGTCACGCATCTTCTCCTGGGCCCGTTCCAGATCCATACCCTTGTGCTTGCGCAGCTCGGTGTAGATCCGGGCGAACTCGTCGAGATACTCCGACTCGGCCGGGTCGATGACCGTGACGTCGGAGAGGTCGAGTCCGAGTTCGATGGAACGCTCGCGCACCGCTTCGGGATCACCGAGCAGAGTGAGGTCGGCAACGCTGCGCCGCGCAAGCCTGTTGGCGGCCCGCAGGATCCGGTCGTCGTCGCCCTCCGGTAACACGATGTGCTTTCGGTCGGCGCGCGCACGGGAGATCAGGCGGTACTCGAACATCTGCGGCGTCACCACGGTCGGCGTCGACACGTTGAGGTTGCGCATGACCTTCTCGGGGTCGACATGGGTCTCCATCATCGCCAGCGCGGCCTCGATCTTGTGTACCGAGCCCACCCCCACCTTGCCGCGCGTGTGAGCGGCGGTACGCGCGGTGTCGTAGGTGCCCTGCGGGCAGCTGATGATCGGCAGGGTCGGCTTCAACCCGCTCACCAGCGCCTCGATCATCGGGTGCGGTTTGAGTCCGCCGTTGAGGATGATGCCGGCGAGACGCGGGAAACCCTGTGCGGTGTTGGCGTTCACGAGTGCCAGGAGAACATCCGACCGGTCGGCGGGCGTGATGACCACGGTGCCGTCGGTGAGCCGCTCCAGGATGTGCTCGACGGTCATGCCACCGACCATCACCCGGAGCGCCTCGCGGTCGAGCAATTCCTCGTCACCGCTGTACATCGTCGCGCCGAGCGCCTCCTTGAGCTCCCCCATCGTGGGGGCGAAGAGCACCGGCTCCTCGGGTAGGCACAGTGCCGGAATCCCGGTGCTGCGCAACTGGTCCCGGATCTCGTCGAGGCGGTCGGGGTCGCACCGGTTGGCAACCAGGGCGACGGGGGTGGCATGGGCAGCGGTCACCTCGGCGATCAGCCCCTCGGCCAGACCGTGCATCTCTTCCGGCGACCGGTCGATCGCCTTGATCGCCAACACCATCGGCGCCGAGAGATTCGCGGCGATCCGGGCGTTGTAGCTCAGCTCCGACGGGGTGCCGACGTCGGTGTAATCCGAACCGACGATGACCACGCGGTCGCAGCGGGACTGGATCGCGTGGAAGCGCGCGACGATCTCGGCAACCGCGCCCTCGGGATCGTTGTGCACCTCCTCGTAGGTGACACCGAGACAGTCCTCGTACGGGAGGTCGGCGGATTCGTAGTCGAGGAGAAGATCGAGGATCGGATCACGATCCTCCGCGGCCGTCCGCGAGATCGGACGGAACACCCCGACCCGCCCGCCGGTGGCCGACAGCAGGGCCAGCAACCCCAGCGCGACGATGGACTTTCCGGTCTCGCCTTCAGCCGAGGCGATGTAGATGCTGGTCGTGGGGTCGGCGACGATCTGATCCGCGCTCGCGGGTCTGTCGGGGTCGGCGGTCTGGACTCTATCCGTGGCCATGCGCCCCAGCATAGTGGCGGACGGGCCGGGCAACCCCGGTCCCGGAGTCGGGCGTCAGAGCAGAATACCCGGGTTGCACACACCGTCGGGATCGAGCGACGCCTTCACCGCCCGCAACGCGTCCAGGGCCAGGGGCCCGATCTCGTCGTGGTACGCGTCACGGTGATCCCGCCCGACCGCGTGATGATGGGTGATGCTGGCACCGGACGCCCGGATCGCGGAATTGGCCGCGACTTTCGCCGCCGCCCACTGCGCCAGCGGGTCGTCGGCGAACGGTGCGACGACCGTGAAGTACAGCGAGGCACCCGACGCGTAGACGTGACTGACATGGCACATGATCAGCGGCGGCGTACCCGACGCGGTGAGCGAGTCCGTCAGGGCGGCCGTCACCGCGGCGCGCACGTCGTGCAGCCGCGACCAGAACGCGACGGTCTCGAGCGTCTCGACCAACACCCCGGCATCGAGCAACGGGTCGCGAAGGTACGGTCCCGCGAAACGTCCTGTCCGCCAGGCCTCTCCGGGACCCTCCCCCAGCGCCCCGCCACCGGCGTCGATCAACACCGACGATGCCGCATCGCGTCGCCGCGCCACCTCGTCGGCCGCACCCTCGTACCCGGCGACGACCAGACACCCGCCATCGCCATCGCCATCGCCATCGCCCTCACCGCTCCCGGCGCCGGCGTCATCCGGCCCGCTCGCTTCGCTCCCGGCGCCGACGGGATCAGCGAGATTCAACGCCGTCTCCACCTCGTCGGACAGGCGGAGCACCGTCGGCAGCGGACCGTCCTGGGCCAGCCGACGGAGAGCGGTCGCGCCCTCGGCGAACGAGGCGAACCGCCAGGCGTCGAAGACGCGGGCCGTCGGGGCCGGGCGGATACGGATCTGCACGCTCGTGATGACCCCGAACACGCCCTCCGACCCGAGGACCAGCTGACGCAGGTCGGGTCCGGCCGCCGACCGCGGCGCGGTACCGAGTTCGACGGTTCCGCGCGGAGTCGCCAACACGAGGCCCTCGACCATCTCGTCGAAGCGCCCGTATCCGGCCGACGACTGGCCGGCCGAGCGAGTGGCGGCATAGCCACCGATTCCGGCGCCCTCATAGGACTGCGGGAAATGACCGATGGTCCAACCCTTCTCGCGCAGGAGCGCCTCGGCCGCGGGTCCGCGCAGACCGGCCTGCAGGGTCGCCGTCCGGGAGATCTCGTCGATCTCCACCACGCGGTCGAGGCGGCGAAGGTCGAGACTGATCACGCCGGCGAGTCCGGCGCGGTCCGGCGTCAACCCACCCACCACGGATGTCCCGCCGGTGAACGGCACCACCGCGATCCGTCGCTCCGAACACACCCGCAGGATCGCGACCACTTCGTCGTGGTCGCCCGGGTACACGACGAGGTCGGGCGCGTCGTCGGCGTCACCCGCGCGCAACCGCAGGATGTCCGGGGTGGAGTACCCGCGCGTGTGCTGCACCCGTGCCGCGTCCGCGTCGGAGACGTTGTCGGCGCCGACGACCGCCGAAATATCCTCGCGGACAGCAGCATCGACCGTCGACCGAGCCGGCGAGATGGTGTCCGGGTCGACGCCGGCGGCGGCTTCCCGGTCCCCGGCCAGAGCTGCTGCGGCGCCGGGCAGCTCGGCGGTGCGCGCCGGGTCTCCCCACCGCGGGCGGAGCATCCCCACGACGGGGATCGCGGTTTCGTCGGACATGTGCTCACCGGTCATCGGACCGGGCCCGGCCGGTTGCCGCCCGTCGGCGCGCCACCGCTCTCGGTGTCGTCTCGGACGATCGCCCGCACGACCAGTTCGGCGATCTGCTCGTCACTCAGGAAGCTGTCGGGGATGAGCATGAGGGAGTAGATGGTGCGCACGAGGAACTCCGCGGCCCCCCGCGGGGTGGGGAACAGCTGGTCCCCGATCTCGGGTTCCAGATCGGGCAGGGCCTCCGACACGATCTGATGGATGAGCGTGGGCCCGGCCGAATCGTTGGTGGCGACGAGCGCGCGGACCACTTCCTCCGGCTCCTTGCGCAGCACGTACTGCAACGCGTCGTGGTTGCGGATGTAGGGCAGCACGTTCACCACCTGCGCGTGGATCTTGCCCGCGGCGTCGGGCGCGGTCGCCGACCATTCGATCAACTTGACCCGCAGCAGCGACACCTCGCGTTCCACGATGGCCGTGACCAGCGCTTCGCGGCCGCCGAACATCCGGTAGGCGGTCGCCCGCGCCACCCCGGCGTGCCGGGCCACCGACGTCAGACTCAGCGTCTTGGCCCCGAACCGGGACACCAGCCCGACTCCGACATCCACCATGCGGTCACGATCCATGCGAAAACCGTAGCGAATCAGGATGCGGCGGGAACCGTCGTGGTGGTCGTCGTGATCACGGCGCGCTCCGGTGCGGCGTCCTCGGTGGTCGGAGGTGTCGTGGTGATCCCGGCGGAATCATCCGGTTCGGATGACGTCGAGGGCGCCGACGGGACAGGCGCCGGTGACGTACGGCGGACCGAAGGCGTCGTCCGCGCCGGCTCCGGCGTCTCGGCGCGCGCGGTGATCGTGGTCTGCCGGTCCACGCGGTCGGCGCCCGCACCGCCGCCGAGGCAATGGACGACGAAGGTCCTCGGCACATTCGGATACACCGACGCCGTGAGGGCCCCACGCGACCCCGGCCCCATCGTGGTGGCGGCGGTGGGGTGGACCGCGCCGCTCGGTGTGAGGGTGCATTCCACCGCCGGATTGCGCGTCGCATTGTTGTAGAGACCGATCTGCAACCGGGTCCCGTCGACGCGGTACGAACACCCGGGGATCGGTCCGGAACCGGTGAGCGGTCCGCAGTTCACACTGGGCGACGCCGCGGGCGACTCCGAGTCGACAGCCAGAAGCGTTGTCGCCGTGGCGAAAGTCAGCGATCCGCCGATGGCGAGGCCGGCGACGAACTTGCGCATGGCGATGTCTCCTCGGTTGCGGTCGTGCCGGAAACGCGTCGTATATCGGAGGGCGTCATCGTCGGCGACGACACGTCCAGGCTACGCGCCGACCGGCCCGTACGCGGCCTCATCGGCAGCAACCGCCGGGCGATGGCGACCCCACCGAGACAAAGGAGTCCCCCGACGATGCCGACGCCGGTGGGCAACTCGTCGAGCAGCGCCCACGACAGGACGATGACGATCGCGGGGACCACGAGGGTGGTGGCCGCCATCGCACTCGCGTCGGTGCGGGCCAGCGCATAGGCCCACGTGGAGAACGCGATCGCGGTCGGCCCGACCCCGAGGTAGATCACCGCCCAGATCGCCCCCGACTCGGCGCCGGACAGCTCGGTTACGGCGACGGGGGCGAAGGGCGCGGTGGCCACGAGACCGGCGACCGCACCGAGCCAGGTCGCGGTCAGCGCGTCGACGCTGCGTAGGGCCGATTTTTGGATCAGCACACCGGTCGCGTAGAGAACCGCCGCGGCGACCCCGAGCACGATGCCGAGCCAGTCGGCGTGCGCGTCCGCGGTGGCGGACCCGCCGGCGGCGATCAGCACCACACCGGCGAAGGCGATCGTCATACCGATCACGAGGTGACGCGGAAACCCCTCTCCGAGAAAGAGTCCCGCGGCGACGGCCACGAGGATCGGTGCCAGGTTCACCAGCAGCGCCGCGGTCCCGGCGTCGAGGTGGCGTTCGGCCCAGTTCAACAGGACGGTGTAACCCGCGAACCAGGCGACCCCGTACGCCGTCACCAGGGCGAGCGCACGGCCGCGCGGTAGCAGCGGACGGGCCGGCGCCCCGGTTGTCCGTGCGCGCAGACGTACCACCATCACGATGAGCGTCAGCGGGATCACCGCCGCCAGCAACCGCAGGAACGCCATGGAACCCGGCGAGAACGTGTCACCGAGCGCGCGGATGCCGATGAACGCCGACGCCCACAGCACGACGGTGACGACGGCGGCCAGAGCCGGCAGGGATGCGGTGGCGGACCCAGCCGATGCCGGTGTCGGGCGCGAGGACATGTGTTCCAGATTTACTCATCCGGCACTTCAGGACAAGTGAATACTTGTTCCGAACATTTCAGCGCCGCTGCACAGTCGCCGCGGTATCGTCGCCCCATGGTCGACATCCATCGCCTTCGGGTTCTGCGCTCGGTCATCGGCGAGCAGTCCATCGGCGGAGCCGCGGCCTCGCTCGGATACACGCCGTCAGCGGTCAGCCAGCACATCGCCACCCTGCAGCGCGAGACCGGGCTGTCGCTGGTGAAGCGAGACGGTCGCGGCATCGTGCCCACCGAGGCCGGCACCATCCTGGCCCGCGAGTCCGACACCGTCTTCGAGCAGATCGCCCGTATCGACGGTCTGATCTCGGAGCTGCGCGACGGCCGGCTCGGTCAGCTGCGCATCAACTACTTCGCCTCGGCGGGCGCCACCTGGATCCCGCCGATCGTCGCCACCATCTCGCGCGAATTCCCCGGACTGCGACTGGATCTCCGCCTCATCGAGCTGATGGGCCCGTCGTCGGCGGCACCCGACATCGAGATCTATGTCGAGGACAGTCAACGCCCGTCCGCGGACGTGGCCGGGTTCGTCGGACGCCGGCTGACCACCGACCCGTATTCCGCTGTCGTACCCGTGGATTCAGCATGGGCGGCGCTGGAATCGGTGACCCTGCGCGAACTGTCCCAGGTGCCGTGGGTCGACAACGACGTGGCGCGGGGACCCTGCCGGCAGGCAGTGCTCGACGCATGTACGTCGGTCGGTTTCGTACCCGACTTCAGCGTCGAGACCCAGGACTACCCGACCGCGATACGGTTCGTCGCGGCCGGGGTCGGACTCACCGTCGTCCCCCGGCTCGCGCTCGTCGACCTGCCGCCCGGCGTCACGGCAGTTCCCATTGTCGACCCGACGCCCGCACGCGAGGTGCGGGTCCGGGTGCGACAGAGCGGACTCGACCTGCCGCCCGTCCGACGAGTGCTCGAGATGCTCGACGCCGCTGTCGCGCAGGATTTTTCGTGATCAGCCGAGTTTGCGTAGGCGCGGGGCGAGGTCGCGTTCGAAGTTCTCCAGGAACCGCTGCTGGTCGTGTCCGGGGGCGTGGAAGACGAGGTGGTTGAGTCCGGCGTCGGTGTAGAACTTGACCTTCTCGACGGCCTCGTCGGGGTCGGAGGAGACGATCCACCGTTTGGCGACCTGTTCGATCGGGAGCTCATCGGCCAGCCGCTCCATCTCGGTCGAGCTGTTGACGCTGTGCTTCTGCTCCGGGGTCAGCGACAGCGGGGCCCAGAACCGGGTGTTCTCCAGCGCCAGTTCGGGATCGGGATCGTAGGAGATCTTGATCTCGATCATCTTGTCGATGGTGTCGACATCGCGCTCGGCCTTGGCCGCACCCTCGGCGACCGCGGGCAGCAGCTTCTCGGTGTAGAGCTCGGGCCCCTTGCCCGAGGTACAGATGAAACCGTCGCCGGCACGGCCCGCATAGCGTGCGACCACCGGCCCGCCGGCGGCGACGTAGACCGGGATCGGTTGCTCGGGAATGTCATACATGTAGGCGCCCTGCGTGTGGTAGTACTCGCCGTCGAAGTTGACCTCTTCGCCGGTCCACAGTTCGCGCATGAGTTTGATCGACTCGCGCAGGCGCGCGAAGCGTTCCTTGAACTCCGGCCACTCTCCCTGGAAACCGGTCGCGTACTCGTTGAGCGCTTCGCCGGTGCCGACACCGAGCATGATGCGTCCGGGGTAGAGGCAGCCCATCGTGGCGAAGGCCTGCGCGATGACCGCGGGGTTGTAGCGGAAGGTCGGGGTCATGACCGAGGTGCCGATCTGCACGCGCTTGGTGCGCTCGCCGACCGCCGCCATCCAGGCCAGCGAGAACGGGGCGTGGCCGCCGTTGTGCCGCCAGGGCTGGAAGTGATCGCTCACCGCAACCGAATCCATGCCGTGCTCTTCAGCCGCGACCGCGATCTCCACCAGCTCGCGCGGATCGAACTGCTCCGCCGATGCCTTGAAACCGAGCTTGAGTTCTGCCATGTCCATCGCTCCTTCGCCACCGGCCCTCACCCGCCGGCGCGGGCCGGTCTGCGGAGTCGGCCCCATCGTCGTGTGACCTCGCATACCAACGTAGAGCATGCGGACAGACGCCGACGTCGGGAGCCGGACGGGACCTCAGCCGGCCGGGGCGACCCAGCATGTTCGCACTCGGGATTCCTCTGGCAGCGAAAAAGCTGGACCTCAAGTTGGGTTTAAGTTCTACCGTGGACGGCATGAGTATGCAGTCCGTGGCCTGGGACATGATGTACAAGTCCTCCACCCAGCCCAGCAGCAAGCGATTACGGGGCGACCGCCGGGTGACACTTCGCCGTATCGGTGGGTTCGCCCGACCGCACCGACGCCGGATCGGATGGTTCCTCCTGCTGTCGGTCTTCACCGCGGTGCTGACCGTCGTGACCCCGCTGTTGGCGGGTCGCGTCGTCAACGTCATCACCGAGAGCGGCTCGGAGATGATGATCGTCGGACTCGCGGTCGCCATCGCGCTGATCGCCGTCGCCGAGGCCGCCGCGGGAATCGGGGTCCGGTGGCTGTCGGCGAACATCGGGGAGGGTCTCATTCTCGACCTACGGCGAGCTGTCTTCGACCACGTGCAGCGGATGCCGATCGCGTTCTTCACCCGCACCCGCACCGGGGCCCTGGTGAGCCGGCTCAACAACGACGTCATCGGCGCCCAGCGGGCATTCAGCGACACCTTGTCCGGCGTCGTGTCCAACATCGTCACCCTCACCCTGACGCTGGGCGTCATGATCGCGATCAGCTGGCAGATCACGTTGCTGGCGCTGATCCTGCTGCCGGTCTTCGTGATACCGGCGCGGCGGATGGGCCGGCGCATGGCCGCGCTCTCCCGCGAGGCCGCCGAGCACAACGCCCGGATGTCGACGCAGATGACCGAGCGCTTCTCCGCCCCCGGCGCCACGCTGGTGAAACTGTTCGGGCGCCCCGATCTCGAGTCGCGCGAGTTCGCCGACCGCGCCGACCGGGTCCGCGACATCGGCGTACGGCGGTCGATGTTGCAGGCGTACTTCATGACGACGCTGATGCTGGTGTCCGCGTTGGCCCTCGCCCTGGTCTACGGGCTCGGCGGATGGCTTGCGGTACAGGATCATCTGTCCGCGGGCGCGGTCGTCTCTCTGGCTCTGTTGCTCACCCGGATGTACGCGCCGCTCACGGCCCTGGCGAACGCACGCGTCGAGATCATGAGCGCCCTGGTCAGTTTCGAGCGCGTCTTCGAGGTCCTGGACCTGCAACCCCTCATCGCCGACGCACCCGACGCGGTCCCGGTGCCCGGTACCGAGAGCGGGCGGCTCGTGCCGGTGTCCGTCCGATTCGACGACGTGTCCTTCGCCTATCCGGCGGCGGACAAGGTGTCGCTGGCATCGCTGGAAGAGGTTGCCCAGCTCGACAATCGGGCCGGCACGACGGTCCTGCACCATGTCGACCTCGATGTCCCGGCCGGCAGCATGGTGGCTCTCGTGGGCAGTTCCGGTGCCGGCAAGTCGACCATCGCGAGTCTCGCGACCCGCCTCTACGACGTCGACGAGGGCTCGATTCAGCTGGCCGGAGTCGACATCCGGAAACTGCAGACCGCATCGGTCCATCGAACCGTCGGTCTCGTCACCCAGGACGGCCACCTCTTCCACGACACCATCCGGGCGAATCTCGTGCTCGCCCAGCCGAACACGTCCGATGACGAGATCTGGGACGCACTGCGACGGGCTCGGCTCGACGAGCTGGTCGGCTCGCTGCCCGACGGACTGGACACCGTCGTCGGCGAACGCGGTTACCGGCTGTCCGGCGGTGAGCGCCAACGCATGACGATCGCCCGCCTGCTGCTGGCACAACCGTCGGTGGTCATCCTCGACGAGGCGACCGCGCATCTCGATTCGACGTCGGAGGCGGCGGTCCAGGCGGCGCTCGGCGAGGCCCTCGAGGGACGGACCTCGATCGTCATCGCGCACCGGCTCTCGACGATCCGGGCCGCCGACGAGATCGTCGTGCTCGAAGCCGGGCGTGTCGTCGAACGCGGTGATCATCCGACGCTCCTGGCGCGCAACGGACGCTATGCCGAGCTCTACCGCACGCAGTTCGCCGAGGACGACCCCGAGGACTCGGATTCGCTGACGGCGTGACCCTTCGTGACGCGGCCCGGTTTCCTGCTCCCTGAGGTGCGAACGAAGCGAGCCCAACCACCGCTCCCTGAGGTGCGAGCGAAGCGAGCCACGAAGGGTCTCGCAAGGTGTCTCACCAGGCCCTTCGTGGCTCGTCGCTAGCGCTCCTCGCACCTCAGGGAGCAATGGATATGTCGTTCTCTCGGATCAGGGAGCAGGGGTGAGCTCAGTCGTCGAGGTCGTCGAAGTTGTCGATCAGGCCACGGCGCCGGGGGCGATCGTCGGTGTCCTTGACCCGTTCACCGAGGCGGCGGCGGAGCTGCATGGCGATCAGCACGACGTTCACGACGACCACGGCGATCCCGACGACCACCCAGAACCACCGGCCGTCCTGCCACCAGCCGACCGTCAGCCAGCCGATGCAGAAGATGAGGATGGTCGCGCCGACGATGGTCAGCGTCATCGAGAACGTCTGCGCGCTCCGCGAGAAGTCGGGGCCGGTGGTCACGATGATCTCCTGCAGTGGTGGACAGCTGATGGTCGCGGCCGCCGACATGGGCAGCGTGCCGTTGTGGAGCGCAGGTCAGGACTGGATCACCATGGCAACCGCGACGAGGACGGCCACCACCACTATCGCAGCGACCACAAGCATGACCTGCGTCGGCCCCGGCATCTCGCCACCGGAGGTCAGCGCTCGCGTGGTCCGTCGCCACCGCCAGGCCCCGAGAACCGCCAGCGAGGCACCGAGTCCGACCATCACGACGCCGAGCGTGATGTCGACCATCGGCGTCGTCTCGTCGGGAGCGAGGTAGACCACCGCGATACCGGCCGCCATGAAGCCGAGTGCGGTCCGGACCCAGGCGAGCAGCGTTCGTTCGGCGGCGAGGGTGAATCGGGCGTCCACTGCGCCTGGCGGTCTGGTCTCCAGCTCGTCGGCGTACGACTGCCCCGGGTTCACCGCATCCGGAGTCGCCGGGTTCGGGGCACTCACCCCGTCAGCCGGCCCGTTTGCCCGTTCGCTCGTCAGTGCTCTTGCCCTCTCGGATCGCTTCGGCGGCGAAGGCCGCGGTCACCTCGACCGCGTCCAGGGTCTCCGGGTGGCGGGCGCTCAACACCGGGAAGGCGTGCACCTGCCATGCGTAGAGGTGCGCCACGGCCGTGACGCCCGCAGCGTCGAGCGACTCGACGAGGTCGATGACGTCGGGCTCGAGCATCTCACCTTCGGCCGCGACCAGCACGGTCGGCGGGAACGAGGTGAGATCGGCGTCGGCGATGCGGCGCACACCGGTCAGCTGGACGGGCCCCTGATCGAACTGGGGCGCCAACCGGGCCATCTTCGACTTGGGCAGATAGGCGTCGGATCGACTCGAACGGTCCGGGTGGACCCCCAGGTCCATGTCGAGGAGTGGCGAGAACCCGATCAGCGCCGTGGGTGTGGGCAGGCCGCGCGCCGTGGCCGCCTCGACCACCTTCGCGGCCAAGAAACCGCCGGCCGAGTCACCGGCGACGATCACCCGCCGGAAGCCACGCTCGTTGATCAGCTCGGCGTAGGCGTCGACCGCGTCCACGACGGACGTCCCGACACCGGCCTTCGGCAGCTGCCGGTACTCGAGTGAGAACACCGGCACCTCACACGCCCGCGCCATCCGCGCGGCGATCGATCGGTGGGTGCCGAGCCCGCAGACCACGAAGGCCCCGCCGTGCAGGTAGAGCATCGCGGTGTCGCCGTCCCGGCGGGACGGTCCGACCGGCATGATCAGCTCGGCGGGTCGCCCGGCGAGGACCAGCTGCTCACGGACCACGCCGCGGGGTTTGGGTCCAACGGCAAAGATGCGGTCGATGAGGAACAGCCCCGCCAGCCCCTGCTTGTTGACCGGCCACAGCGCCAGGGTCGGTTTCAGCAGCGCACGCGCACCGAACCAGATGGGGAACGACCGCAGGCTCGGCCGACGGTGATGAACGATGGGCATCAGATTCCTCCTGTGCCCGAACGTACACCCCGGGAGCGTCCGTTTCAGTCCGTTCGTCGGGGTCGCCGTTCATGGTGTCGAGGTCGTTCGGTCACCTTCGTCGGCTATATTCTCGGACTCGTGACCAGATCGCGGATGCGCCCGGCAGGTGCCGTTTAGGTGCCCATTCCACCTCGATTCCTCCTGTCTGCACAGGCAGACCCGCCGCGCACCCTCTGCGACGTGCTCACCGCCACCGCGCGTGCACACCCGGATGCCGCGGCCATCGACGACGGCGAGATGACCCTCACCTACGGCCAGTTGCTGGCCGTGGTCCGCCGCACGGTCGCACGTCTCGGCGAGGTCGGCGTCGGGCGGGGAAGCCGGGTCGGCATCCGGATGCCGTCGGGGTCGCGGGACCTGTACGTCGCGATCCTGGCGACCCTCTATGCCGGCGCCGCGTATGTGCCGGTCGACGCCGACGACCCGGACGAACGCGCCGAGCTCGTCTTCGGCGAGGCCGAGGTCGACGCCATCGTCGACGCCGACGGACCCCGTTCGACGAAACCGGCGTCGACGCCTGCGCAACCCCCTGCCCGCCCCACACCCGACGACGACGCGTGGATCATCTTCACCTCCGGTTCCACCGGCAAGCCGAAGGGCGTCGCGGTCACCCACCGCAACGCGGCGGCGTTCGTCGACGCCGAGGCGGCCATGTTCCTGCCGGACGCCCCGATCGGCCCGCACGACCGTGTCCTGGCCGGACTGTCGGTCGCGTTCGACGCCTCGTGCGAGGAGATGTGGCTGGCGTGGCGCAACGGCGCGTGCCTGGTGCCCGCACCGCGCTCGCTGGTCCGCAGCGGGATGGACCTCGGGCCGTGGTTGGTGGCGCGCGACATCACGATCGTGTCGACGGTTCCCACGCTGGCATCCCTGTGGCCGCCGGAGGCGCTGGAAGCCGTGCGGCTGTTGATCTTCGGCGGCGAGGCCTGCCCGCCCGAGCTCGCCGACCGGCTCGCCGTCACCGGCCGCGAGGTGTGGAACACCTACGGCCCCACCGAGGCGACGGTCGTGGCGTGCGCCGCCCCGCTGGGAGGTGACGGCCCGGTCCGTATCGGATTGCCGCTGCGCGGTTGGGATCTCGCGGTCGTCGACGCCCAGGGCCAGCCGGTGGCCGAAGGCGAGGTCGGCGAACTGGTTATCGGCGGCGTCGGCCTGGCACGCTACCTCGATCCCGCGAAGGACGCGGAGAAGTACGCACCGATGCCCACGCTCGGCTGGGAACGCGCCTATCGCAGCGGCGATCTCGTGCGCCTGGACACCGCCGGCCTGTTGTTCATGGGCCGCGCCGACGACCAGGTGAAGGTCGGCGGACGGCGCATCGAACTCGGCGAGATCGACAACGCTCTGCAGAACCTGCCCGGCGTGAGCGGAGCCGCGGCCGCGGTCCGCAAGTCCGCGGCTGGCAACAGTCTGCTCGTCGGCTATCTCGTGTCGGCCGATCCCGGCTTCGACGTCGCCGAGGCGCACGCCGAACTACGACGACAGCTGCCCGCCGCGATGGTCCCCACCCTCGCCCTCGTCGACGAATTGCCCACGCGCACTTCGGGGAAGGTTGATCGTGATGCGCTGCCCTGGCCCCTGCCGGGCAGCGACAGACCAGTCGATGACGACGTTGAACTCAGCGAGACCGAACTGTGGCTGGCACAGCTGTGGACCGACGTCCTCGGCATGGCCGTCTCCAGCCCGGACGTCGACTTCTTCGCCGAGGGCGGTGGATCACTGGCCGCGGCCCAGCTCGTCACCGCGGTGCGGGAACGCTACCCCGACATCTCGGTGGCCGATCTCTACGACCGTCCGCGACTGGGCTCCATGGCCGAGATGCTCGACGCCCGCCGCCCGACGACGAGCATCGATGAACGCCTCGTCGAACCGACCCCGCGCTCGGCCGGGCTGGCGCAGCTCCTGCTGACCATCCCGCTGACGACGCTCACCGGATTGCAGTGGGCCACATGGCTCGGCGTGGCGAACAACGTGGCGCTGCTCGTCGCCGACCGGATGGATCGCACGGTCGAGTGGCTGGTCGAGATCAACTGGTGGGTCCTGCTCGCGGCGTTCCTGATCTTCATCACCCCGCCCGGCCGCATGTGCATCGCGGCGCTCGGTGCGCGGGTGCTCCTCGCCGGGGTCGCTCCGGGCGTTCATCCGCGGGGCGGGAGCGTCCACGTCCGCTTGTGGGTGGCCGAGCGACTCCTCGACGCCAGCGGTGCCGCCAACCTGTCCGGTGCGCCGTGGATGATCTACCTCGCGCGGGCTCTCGGGGCGTCGATCGGGCGCGGCGTCGACCTGCACACCATCCCGCCGGTGACCGGACTGCTCACGGTCGGGGACGGCGCGTCCGTCGAACCCGAGGTCGACATCTCCGGATGGTGGATCGACGGCGACGACGTCCACATCGGCGAGATCGCCATCAAACGCGGCGCGTCGATCGGTGCCCGGTCGACGCTCACCCCTGGTGCGGTCGTCGGGCGTGACGCGGTCGTCGCCCCGGGTTCGGCGGTGTTCGGCCGGGTCAAGGCCCGGCAGCACTGGGCCGGGTCGCCCGCGGTGAAGATCGGCAAGGCCGAGCATCCCTGGCCCGACCACCGGCCCCCGCGGGCGACGTGGTGGGTACCGATCTACGGACTGTCGTCGTTGGGGCTCGCCGCGATCCCCCTGCTCTCGCTGGCCTCGGGCCTGGCCGTCATCGGCGCCTGGGCGCTGACCGCGGACCGGTTGCGCGACGTCGGGATCCGCGCGCTGATCCTGTTACCCGTGGCCACCGTGACGAGCCTGTTCGTGTTCGCGGCGATCACCGCGGTCCTGGTCCGGCTCGCCTCGATCGGGCTCCACACCGGGTATCACCCGGTCCGGTCCCGCGTCGGCTGGCAGGTCTGGATCACCGAACGCCTCCTCGACGCGGCCCGCACGTATCTGTTCCCGCTGTATGCCAGCCTGCTGACCCCCACGTGGTTCCGCATCCTCGGCGCGAAGGTCGGCGAGGGAACCGAGATCTCGACCGCGCTCGTGCTCCCCCGATTCACCACGATCGGCGACGGCGCCTTCCTCGCCGACGACACGATGGTCGCGTCGTACGAACTCGGCGGCGGCTGGCTGCACATCGACGAGGCGAAGATCGGCAAGCGCTCATTCCTCGGCAACTCCGGCATGACCGGCCCCGGGCGCAAGGTCCCCAAGAACGGTCTGGTGGCCGTGCTGTCGGCGACGCCCGACCGGGCCAAGTCGGGCTCGAGTTGGCTGGGCAGCCCACCGGTCCGCCTGCGCCGCACCGCCGCCGAGATCGACACCTCGCGCACCTTCGACCCGCCGGCGACGCTCAAGGTCGCCCGCTCGCTGATCGAGACATTGCGCCTCGTGCCGGTCATGGTCTCGTTCGGGCTCGGCGTCGGACTACTGCTCGCGCTGCAGTACGTGGCCGTCCATGAGCACTACGGGCTCGCGGCAGCGGTGAGCGGTCTGCTCCTGCTGGTCGTCGGCGCGATCGCCTGCGTCACCGCGGCGGCGGCGAAATGGCTGGTCGTCGGCCGCATCACGGTGAGCGAACATCCGCTGTGGAGTTCGTTCGTGTGGCGGAACGAGCTGTCCGACGCCTTCGTCGAGACAGTCGCGGCTCCGTGGTTCGCCAACGCCGCGACCGGCACGCCGATCCTCAACCTGTGGCTGCGGATGCTCGGCGCCAAGATCGGCCGCGGCGTCTGGTGCGAGACCTACTGGCTCCCCGAGGCCGACCTCGTCACCCTCGGCGACGGCGCGACCGTGCAGCGCGGCTGCGTCGTGCAGACCCACCTGTTCCACGATCGGGTCATGGCCATCGACCGTGTCACGCTCGGGGCCGGCGCGACCCTCGGCCCGCACTGCGTCGCCCTACCGGCGTCCGGACTCGGCGACTCGGCGACCGTCGGGCCGGCATCGCTGGTCATGCGCGGCGACGTGGTCCCGGCCCACACCCGTTGGCAGGGGAACCCGATCGCTCCCTGGCCGCGCTGATCCGAGAGGATCGCATAACCCCACCCCTGCTCCCTGAGGTGCGAGGAGCGCAAGCGACGAGCCACGAAGACATCCCAGGGGTGCAAGGTGTCAAGCGGCGAGGTTGGCGCGGTGGTTCCAGGCGGTGTGTTCGTTGTAGAGGGTGCGGTGTTTGAGGCAGCCGTGGAGGATGCCGATGAGCCGG
>NZ_JAFFZF010000053.1:0-26682 GCF_016924115.1 Gordonia sp. BP-119 | reverse complement strand
GGGGTGGGGGCTGCGGTGACCGGGTGCGTGTGACAGGGGGCTGGTTAGGCGGTGAGGCGTTGCCAGCCGTGGTGTATGTGGTGTTTGTAGGGCCAGTCGGTGGGTAGTCGCAGGGTGGTGGTGCGGGCGTGGGTGATGATTTTGCCGGCGACGGTGAGTAGGCGGTGGCGTAGGCGTTTGGGTTCCCAGCGGCGGATGGGGTCGTGGCGGGTGTAGCCGAGGGTTTGAGTCCAGGCGAGTAGGTCGGAGGCTAGGGCGACAATGTCGAGCCACAGTTGGTTTTTGGCGAATTCCTCGAAGGGCAGGTTGGCCATGCCGGTGTCTTTGAGGCAGCGGATACGGTCCTCGGCGCGGGCGCGTTGACGGTGTCGTAGTTCCAGGGTCGGTAGGGTCCAGCCGCGGCCGCGGGTGTTGGTGGCGAACACGGTGTAGCGGCGGCCCTCGATATCGGTGATGAGGTGTTGGGCTCCGTTGTGGGGGTACTCACGGCGCACGATCAGCCGCATCCCCGATGGCCAGGACTTGTAGCCGGGTTCTGCGGCACGGGTGGCCGGCGGTAGGTAGCGGGTGATCTCGGCGACCTGGGCATCAGCTCGCGGATCGGCGTCGTCGGTGTTGATCGCGGTGACCCACGCAGCCTCGGGCAGCACGTCCAGGGCTTGTTTGACCAGTTCGGTGATGGTGAACCCGACCGAGTACTGCAGATTCTGCTCGGCCAGGTAGGCCAGGAACTCTTTGGCACACCCGGCCGAATCGGTACGGATGAGCACGTGGGCGCGTTCGGCAGCGGGCAACTGCGCCACCGCCCTCTCGGTGGCGGCGATGTGCATGTCCGCACCCTTGGGGGAGGCGCCCCCACGCCGCAGGTCCAGGTTCAGTGTTTCCCCGGTGCCGTAGGCGCCGTGGTCGACGAACGAACACATCGGGGAATGCCCGAACACCCGTTTATACGTTTTCTGGGCCTGTTCTTTGGCCGATCCGGCCGTCACGGTCGTGGCATCGAGATCGACGGTCACCAGCCCGCCATCGACGCTGCCCGCGGCGCCTTCCAGGGGGCGGGCGATGTCCCACACCCGTTCCCGCGCGGCGGCGCGAGCCGCACCGATCGCGGTACTGACCGCCTCGACATCAGCAGCGAGTCGGGTGATCACCCGCGAGATCGTGGGATCAGAGGCCACCTGCCCATACAACTGTGGTTGAGCACGGACTGTGGCCACATCGGCCACGCAGTCACCACCAGTGGCCAAGGTCATCGCCAAGTCCAGCACGATCTTGGCCGGATCATGCACCGTCGCTGTCGTTCGCCATGGCGCCATTGCCGCGGTCAGGGCGGCGCCCAGGCCGCAGACCTGCACGGTTTTCGTCAGTAACACCCCGCCGGAGGTTGTCAGCACCGACTCGGTGCGCGTGGGGTCCACCATCAACTCGGGATACACGTTATTCTTCACCTGCGAGGTGCCTTTCTTCTTGTGACTATTTGTTTGTGGTGAATCAATAATCACAAGGTAGACAGGCACTTTCGCGTATCACACGCCGAACACCAGCAACATCGGTGAAATATCCAGGCTCAGGGAGCGGGGTGACGCTCGCAAGCTCGCTCCTCAGGGAGCGGGGTGACGCTCGCAAGCTCGCTCCTCAAGGAGCGGGAGATGTGACCGCCGTCAGCACCGCCCGCGGCCCGGCGAACACCGTCTCGCGGACGTGGTTTCGGGCGAGAGTCCAGGCGGGACAGTCACATCGGGCCGCGACACCGCGCGCGTCGAGGCCCTGGTCGCGGCACAACGCGATGGCGCGGCGCAGGTGGAAACCCTGCGTCACGATGACCACCTCGTCGACGCCGAACACCTCGCGGGCGCGTCGGCAGCTCGCCGCGGTGTCGAGGCCGGCCGGGTCGTCGACGATCGCGCGCGGGTGGACACCACGTTCCTCGAGATAGCTTCGCATCACCGCGGGTTCGTTTCCCGCCTCCTCGGAACCGTTGCCCGAGTTGATGATCCGGTCCACTCCCCCGGACCGGTACAGCTCCAGCGCCGTGTCGAGCCGGCCTCGCACGTAGTCGCCGGGTGAGCCGTCCTCGTAGACGAGGGAACCCAACACCAGCAGCGCGGGCCGGCGGGCGGGCGCCGTCGCGTCGTCGATCCTGCCGACCGACGAGAAGTACATCCACGTGACGGCCAGGGTGATCCACAGTTCGACCAGCACCAGCAGCACCGGTACGACGAGACGAGCACCTGACCTCACCCCTACAACGTAGGGGGACCGACTCCCAACATGCCCATTCGAGCCCGGACCCGGCAGTCGCCCCGTGATACTGAGGAGACCTCGGTCGCGCTCAGCCTGTGCGCGCATCCATTTCGTGGTGTGAAAGTGATGGTGCGATGCCGTACATGCCGGTCACCTCGTCGATGTTCCTCCTCGCCGAGACGCGGGAGCAGCCCATGCACGTGGGCGGACTCCAACTGTTCGTACCGCGCGAGGGCCAGTCGTCGAGCGAACTCGCCGAAGAGATCATCGAGGCGTTCTGCGGCTGCACCGAAGTCCATCCGACCTTCCGCAAACGGCCGGCGGTCCCGGTGACCCTGCTGGGCAACGTGGCGTGGTCCTTCGACGACGAGATCGACTTCGACTACCACGTCCGGCGGACCGTGCTCCCCCGCCCCGGCCGCGTCCGCGAGCTGCTGCGATACGTCTCCCTCAACCATGGGGCCCTGATGGACCGGTTCCGACCGATGTGGGAGATCCACGTCATCGAGGGTCTCGACGACGGCCGGGTCGCGCTCTACAGCAAGATCCACCACTCCGTCGTCGACGGCGTCTCCGCGTTGCGCCTACTCCAGCGGACCTTGTCCGACGACCCCGACGACCGGTCGGGTACCGCACCGTGGGACCCGGCGCTGGTCGAGCGTCGACCCCCGCGCCCCTCGCCGAGTCTGCGCAGCCGGGTGTCCAGCCTGGCGAACGTGGCCGGCCAGGTCGCCGGCCTCGGGCCCGCGGCCGCGAAGGTCGCGGTGGCCGGCCTCCGCGACCCGGAGTTCGTCGCCCCACTGGGACGGGCCCCGCGCACGATTCTCGACGTCGCGATCGGGAGCGCCCGCCGATTCGCCTCGCAGCAGTGGGAGATCGACCGTCTTCGGGCAGTGGCCGATGCCCGGAACATCACCCTCAACGACGTGATCGTCGCGATGTGTTCAGGAGCCCTGCGGTCGTACCTCATCGACCAGGACGCCCTGCCCGACGCCCCGCTCATCGCGGCGGTGCCGGTGTCGATGCACACCGACGGCGATGACGACGGCAACGCGGTGACCGCCATCCTGGTGAGTCTCGCGACCGATGAGCCGGATCCCGAACGCCGCCTGGACAAACTCGTCGAGTCGGCGCGCCATAGCAAGTCGGTGGTCCGGGGCCTTCGTCCGCTGCAGGCCCTCGCGCTGGGCGCGGCGAATTTCGCGCCGCTCGCCTTCGCGACCGTGCCCGGCTTCGTCCAGTACGTTCCCCCGCAGTTCAACATCATCATCAGCAACGTCCCCGGGCCGTCGAAGCACCTGTACTGGAACGGCGCCCGCCTCGACGGCGTGTACCCGGTCTCCATCCCGACGCAGGGCCTCGCACTCAACATCACCGTGACCAGCACTGCCGAGCACATCAACTTCGGGCTGATCGGCGCCCGGGCCCAGCTCCCGAGCCTGCAACGCCTGCTCACGCACCTCGACACGGCGCTGGAAGAACTCGAGAAGGTCGCGCGAACGCGGTGACGTCTCCGGTCGCCCGCGGCCCGGACGTGGCCTCGGACACCCTGACTCGACAGTAAGTTACTCGCGAGTATCATCTGATATGAGGTAGACCAGCGTAATTAGGCCAGCCTTGGCAGCGCGCCGGTGGCGCAACGAATTACGGTTACCTGTAGTACACCGCCCCGTGGTACCCAGCCTCGCGTTCCGCGACCGGGGGCGGACGACCTAGACGAAAGGCCGGTACGCGCCCGTGACTACCACGACGATTGCCATCGGCACGACAGCCGCGGTGATCAGCCTCCTCTGCTGGTACCTGTTCCTCGGTGGCGTGGTGCGGATCTTCCGCACCATCAAGCTCGGGCACAAGGTCGACAGCTCCCGCTTCTGGCCCATCCTCCCGCGCTTCCTGACGATGATGAAGGAATTCATCGTCCACACGCGCATGGTGAAGTTCCGCACCGTCGGCTGGGCGCACTGGCTCGTGATGGTCGGCTTCCTCGGCGGATTCCTGCTGTGGTTCGAGGCCTACGGACAGTCCATCAACCCGGAGTTCCACTGGCCCGTCTTCGGTGACACCTTCGCGTGGCACCTCTGGGACGAACTCCTCGGCATCGCCACCGTCGTCGGCATCATCGTGCTGATCGTGATCCGCCAGCTCAACCACCCGCGCGTCCCCGAGCGGTTGTCGCGATTCGGCGGTTCGCGCTTCGGACCGGCCTACTTCGTCGAGGTCATCGTGCTGCTCGAGGGCCTGGGCATGATCCTGGTCAAGGCGTCGAAGATCGCGACCTACGGCCACGCGAACGCATACTCCGACTTCTTCACCATGCAGGTCGCGAAGATCCTCCCGGCCTCGCCGACCCTGGTGTCGATCTTCGCCGTCATCAAGTTGATGAGCGGCATGGTCTGGCTGGCGATGGTCGGCATGAACATCAGCTGGGGCGTTGCCTGGCACCGTTTCTCGGCCTTCTTCAACATCTACTTCAAGCGCGAGCAGGACGGCGGCGTCGCCCTCGGTGCCGCGAAGCCGATGATGAGCCAGGGCAAGGTCCTCGACATGGAGACCGCCGATCCCGATGTCGACGCGTTCGGCGCCGGCAAGATCGAGGACTTCTCGTGGAAGGGCTGGCTCGACTTCACCACGTGTACCGAGTGTGGTCGCTGCCAGTCGCAGTGTCCGGCGTGGAACACCGGTAAGCCGCTGAGCCCGAAGCTGCTGATCATGTCGCTGCGCGACCACGGCAATGCCAAGGCCCCGTACCTGCTCGCCGGTGGCCGCAAGGACATGGGCGGCGACGAGGTAGGCCTCGTCGACGCCGACGGAAACGTCCTCGAGGACAAACTCAACGCGATCCCCGAGTCGGCGCGCGCCGAGGCGGCCCGCAAGCTCGTCGGTGAATCGAAGGGCGATCTCGGCGGCGGTCAGGTCGTCGAAGCCGTGGAGGGTGAGTTCGATCCCGAGGCGCTCGGTGCCGTCATCGACACCGAGACCCTGTGGAGCTGCACCACCTGCGGTGCCTGCGTCGAGCAGTGCCCGGTCGACATCGAGCACGTCGACCACATCCTCGACATGCGCCGCTACCAGGTCCTGATCGAGTCGGACTTCCCGACCGAGCTGGCCGGCATGTTCAAGAACCTCGAGAACAAGGGCAACCCGTGGGGCCAGAACGCCTCCGCGCGCACCGCCTGGATCGACGAGATGGACATCGAGATCCCGGTCTTCGGCAAGGACGTCGAGTCGTTCGAGGGCTTCGAGTACCTGTTCTGGGTCGGCTGTGCCGGTGCCTACGAGGACCGCGCCAAGAAGACCACCAAAGCCGTCGCCGAGCTCCTCGACATGGCCGCGGTGAACTTCATGGTCCTCGGCGAGGGCGAGACCTGTACCGGTGACTCCGCACGACGTGCCGGCAACGAGTTCCTCTTCCAGATGCTCGCGCAGCAGAACATCGAGATGCTCGGCGAGGTATTCGCGACCGCGCCCGAGCAGCGCAAGAAGGTCGTCGTCACCTGTGCGCACTGCTTCAACGCACTGGGCAACGAGTATCCACAGCTGGGCGCGAAGTACGAGGTCGTCCACCACACGCAGCTGCTGAACCGTCTGGTGCGCGAGAAGCGGCTCGTTCCGGTCGCGCCGCTCGGCGAGGGTGTCACCTACCACGACCCGTGCTACCTGGGCCGCCATAACAAGGTCTACGACGCCCCGCGTGAGTTGATGGGTGCGGCCGGTTCGACGCTGACCGAGATGCCGCGCCACGGCGAGCGGTCCATGTGCTGTGGTGCCGGTGGCGCCCGCATGTGGATGGAAGAGCAGATCGGCAAGCGGATCAACATCGACCGGGTCGACGAGGCGCTCGATACTCTCGGCGATACCACCGGCGATCAGGTCAAGAAGGTCGCGACCGGCTGTCCGTTCTGCCGCGTCATGCTCACCGACGGTGTGACCGCCCGGACGAGCGGTACCGAGTCCGAGGGCAAGGTCGAGGTCGTCGACGTCGCGCAGTTGCTGCTCGAGTCGGTGAAGCGCGACCGGACCGAGGTCAAGCTCGGCGGCCGGTTCCTCGGACCGCGTCCCACCCTCGCCGAGCCGGAGCCGGAACCCGAGCCCGAGAAGGTGCCCGCGGCGGCGACTGCGTCGGCCGCGACCACCGAGGCCGCGCCGAAGCCGAAGGTCGGCCTGGGCATGAAGGGCGGCAAGAAGCCGGGCGCGGCGGCCAAGACCGCGGCACCGGAAGCACCCGCCGAGAAGGCACCCGCCGAGAAGAAGCCTGCAGCCAAGGGCTTCGGCATGAAGGGCGGCAAGAAGCCCGGTGCCGCAGCGGCGTCGGCCGCCCCGGAGCCGGCAGCCGCCGAGACCGCAGCCGAGGCACCCGCCGAGAAGAAGCCGGCAGCCAAGGGCTTCGGCATGAAGGGCGGCGCCAAGCGTCCCGGTGCCGCGAGCAAGCCCGCCGGTGGTACCGCCGAGCCGGTGCCGGCCGAGACCGAGTCCTCCGAGGCGGTCAAGGAGGAGGTCGCCGAGGCCACCACCGAGACGCCGCAGGCCGAGAAGAAGCCCGCATCCAAGGGCTTCGGCATGGGCAAGGCCAAGCGCCCGGGTCAGAAGACCACCAACGCGGCGGCCCCCGCCGCCGGGGTGACCGCGCCCGCCGAGAGCAAGGTCGACGAGAGCGAATCGGCCCCGGACGCCGCCCCGACCGTGGACACGGAATCGGCCTCGGCGACAGCGGGAACGACGACAGCGGAGTCGGCTACCGCGGGATCGGCGACGGAATCACCCGTTGCTGCGGCAACGGAAGAGAAGCCCGGCAAGGCCAAGGGCTTCGGGATGTCCGCGGGCAAGAAGCGGCCCGGCGGTATCGGCAAGGCCGCGGCCAAGCCGGCCGCGGCACCTGCCGAGGCTGCGGACGCCCCCGCTCCCGAGACGGACGTCGAACCGGCCGAGACCGCCGAGGCACCCGCTGCCGAGGCTCCGGCTGCTGAGACTCCAGCCGCCGAGGCACCGCAGGGCGGCGCGGCCGCCGTGCTGACCGAGGAGAAGCCGGCCAAGGCCAAGGGCTTCGGCATGGCCCCTGGCAAGAAGCGACCCGGCGGCGCGAGCAAGGCCGCACCGGCAGCTGCTCCGGCTCCGGAAGCGGCTGAGCCAGAGCCCGAGGCCCCGGCCACCGAGGCCGCGGAAACCGAGGCTCCGGCGACGGAGGCCGACGCGGGGACGGCCGAGGTCGAGAGCCCGGGCGACGCGGACGACGCCGATACAGCGGCGGCGCCTGCGGCGTCGAGCAACGGTTCGTCCGCTGCTCGCACGGTCGCCGAGACCGGGGCGTCGAAGGCCAAGGGCTTCGGCATCGCGGCCGGCAAGAAGCGGCCCGGCCACAAGTAGTCGCTCAATAGGGCATACAGATGTCGCCTTTCGTTGCGAATACCGCAACGAAAGGCGACATCTGTCTTTTCAGCTGGCCTCACCCGCACTGGCAGAAACGCATTTGCCACCGGCTGCGACAATGTACCCGTGAGTAGGCCCCATGTTTCGCACCTCAACCAGAACCTCAAGCCGCTCGAGCAGTCGCTCAAGCTGCAGAACGTGTGCTACGAGATCCGCGGTCCCGTCCACGCGCACGCGCAGCGGCTCGAGGCGGAGGGCCATCGAATCCTCAAGCTGAACATCGGCAACCCGGCTCTGTTCGGCTTCGAGGCCCCCGACGTGATCATGCGCGACATGATCCATGCACTCCCCTACGCGCAGGGTTACTCCGAATCCGCCGGTGTGCTGTCCGCACGACGCGCCGTGGTGACCCGCTACGAGCTCATCCCCGACTTCCCGTACTTCGACGTCGACGACGTCATCCTGGGCAACGGCGTCTCCGAGCTCATCACCATGACGATGCAGGCGCTGCTGAACGACGGCGACGAGGTCCTGATCCCGGCGCCCGACTACCCGCTGTGGACCGCGATGACCTCGCTGTCCGGCGGGCAGCCCGTGCACTACCGCTGCGACGAGGAGAACGGGTGGAACCCCGACGTTGCCGACATCGCCGCGAAGATCACCGACCGCACCAAGGCGATCGTCATCATCAACCCGAACAATCCGACCGGCGCGGTCTACTCACGGGAGGTCCTCGAGCAGCTCGTCGAACTCGCCCGTGAGCATTCGCTGTTGATCCTCGCCGACGAGATCTACGACAAGATCATCTACGACGACGCCGAGCATGTGAACGTGGCGTCGCTGGCGCCGGATCTGTTGTGCCTCACCTTCAACGGTCTGTCGAAGGCGTACCGCGTCTGCGGCTACCGCGCCGGGTGGGTCGTGATGACCGGACCGAAGGACCACGCGCGCGGGTTCATCGAGGGCATGGGCATCCTGGCGTCGACGCGCCTGTGCGCCAACGTGCCGGGCCAGCACGCGATCCAGGTGGCCCTCGGCGGTTACCAGTCCATCGAGGCCCTCGTCTCCCCTGGCGGCCGGTTGTACGAACAGCGGAACGTGACCTGGGAGAAGCTGAACGAGATCCCCGGGGTCAGCTGCGTCAAGCCCAAGGGCGCGCTGTACGCCTTCCCCCGCCTCGATCCCGAGATCTACGAGATCCACAACGACGAACTGTTCGTCCAGGACCTGCTGCTGCAGGAGAAGATCCTGGTGGTGCAGGGCACCGGGTTCAACCTCGACGACCACAACCACTTCCGCATCGTCACGCTGCCGTGGTCCCGGGATCTGACCGAGGCCGTGGAGCGGATCGGCAACTTCCTGTCGTCGTATCGACAGTGATCCCGCGGAGTTCCGCGAGAAGTCCCTGGTGAGGGCCCGGTCATCCGACCGGGCCCTCACTGCTTTTCCGGGGTCTGGACATTTGTGTAACCGTTGGTAACGTGTACCTCCATCGGCGGGGCACACACAACGAGGTGACAGATGGCTCAACAGGCGATTCGACGACCCGAGTGGCGTCCGGGGACCGTCAGCAACAATGGGATCCGGCTGGCCACCTACGAGCTGGGCGATCCGTCGAAACCGACGGTGCTGCTGGTGCACGGCTGGCCGGACACCCACCACCTGTGGACCCACATCGCGCCGCGGCTGGCGGAGCAGTATCACGTGGTCGCCTATGACTGCCGCGGCTTCGGCGAGAGCGACCGCCCCCGGCAGGTCGCCGCCTACCGCCTCGACGAGCTCGCCGACGACCTGTACGCGGTCGCGGAGTCGGTGAGTCCCGACGACGCCGTACACGTGGTGGCACACGACTGGGGATCGGTGCAGACATGGGAGGCCGTCAGCCGCCCGCGCGCCAACGCCCGCATCGCCTCATTCGTCTCGGTGTCCGGCCCCAACCTCGACCACCTCGGTCAGTTCGTCCGCGATCAGGTCGCCAGCCCCACCCCTCGACACCTGCGCAATGTGCTCGCGCAGTCGATGTCGTCGGCTTACACAGGGCTGTTCCAGCTTCCGGTGCTCCCCAACGTGTTGTTGCGCGCGATGGGCAATCCGGCGGTGTGGAAACAGTTCCTGCGCGCGGTCGAGGGCACGCCACCGGAGAACGTCGACGTCGCCGACTCGTTGCGCCGCGACATGGTGAGCGGCCTCGCCCTGTACCGCGCGAACATCCGCGCCAAACTCCTGCGGCCCGATCCGCGGACCACCACGGTGCCGGTGCTCCAGGTGGTCAACGAACGCGACATCGCGCTGCGGCGGGCCATCTACGACATCACGCCGACGTACGTCGCGAAACTCTGGCGCCGCGACACCCCGACCGGACATTGGCTGCCCTACACCCACCCCGACTATCTGACCGATCTCGTCCTGGATTTCCTTGCGGTGCAGACCAACAGTGGGGCCCCGGCCCCGGTCATCGAGCGGGCCCGGCTTTTCACCGAACCGAAACCGCTGGCGGGCAAACTCGTCGTGATCACCGGTGCGGGCAGCGGCATCGGACGCGAGACGGCCCTGGCACTGGCCGAACGCGGGTGCGAGCTCGTCCTGGCCGACCTCGACCTCGCGTCCGCCGACGAGACCGCCCGCGCCTGCAAGGCCGCGGGGTCGGCCGCGCACGCCTACCTCCTCGACGTCTCGGACACCGCCGAGTTCGCCGCCTTCGCCGCTCGCGTCCGAGAGACCCACGGCATTCCCGACATCGTGGTCAACAACGCCGGAATCGGTTTGGCCGGTGGGGTGTTGGCGGCCACCGACGAGCAGGTCGACCGGCTCCTCGACGTCAACCTGCGCGGCGTCGTCACCGGCAGCCGGGAGTTCGGCCGGCAGATGGTCGAGCGCGGGGTCGGCGGGCACATCGTCAACATCGCGTCGGCCGCGGCGTTCACGCCGTCACGCAGCCTCGGCCTGTACTCGGCGTCGAAGGCGGGCGTGCTCCTCTTCTCCGAGTCGCTCCGCGCCGAGCTCGCCGAACACCGCGTCGGCGTCAGCGCGATCTGTCCCGGACTCGTCGACACCAACATCGTCTCCTCGACGCCGATCGCCGGCCTCGACGCCGAGACCGAACAGGCCCGCCGCGATCGGCTCGACCGGTTCTACCAGCGCCGGGGATTCACCCCGGACCGGGTCGCCGGTGAGATCGTCGCTGCCATCGAGCACAACAAGGCGGTGGTGCCGGTGACCGTGGAGGCGAAGGTGGGATACCGGATCTACCGCTTCGCGCCGTGGCTGTCGCGCATCGGCGCCCGTCAGAACATCACGGGGTGAACGCCATGACGCACAACGACAATCGTGTACCAGGAGACGCACCGTCGGCCGATCCGGGGCCCGTCGAGCTGCACGCCCGCAACGTGGCATTCGACTGGGACGATGTCCCGCTCCACTGGATTCCCGGCCATCCGGTCGCGTCGAACTTCATCAGCGTGCTCAATCTCCTGCTCCCGGAGGGCGAGCGGTGGTTCGTGCAGACCTACAACGAGGCACTGCCGCTGGTCGTCGACGAGGAACTCGCCTCTCGTATGCGAGGATTCATCGGCCAGGAGGCGATGCATGCCGAGGCCCACGATCACGTCCTGTGGGAGTTCCTCGATCACCACGGCATCGACCCGCGGCCCTACCAACTGCAGATGGAGTGGATCTTCCGCAAGGTGCTCGGCCCGCTGGAGGGTGGCACCCAGGAGGCCCGCGACAAGCACCTCGTCGAACGCCTCTGGCTCATCGCGGCTTTGGAGCACTACACCGCCATCCTCGGCGACTTCGCGCTGAACAACACCTGGACCCGGGTCGGGGCGCACCCCACGATGACCGACCTGTTCATGTGGCATGGCGCCGAGGAGGTGGAGCACCGGGCCGTCGCACACGATGTCGCCGCGTACTTCGGCGACGGATATCTGCGTCGCGGCCGGGCGATGTTCGTGGTGCTGCCGATCCTGTTGATCCTCATCCAGCGGGGTTACCGATTCATCATGGGCCAGGACAGGTCGTTGTCGTACAACTACTTCCAGAAGATCTGGCATTACCACCGTGGGGTGCGGGCCGGCGTGCTGCCGAAGATGCGGACGATCGTCTTCGCCACCTTCAGCTACTTCCGACCCGGGTTCCGGCCGGAGGACATCGGCAGCACCGCACAGGCGGTCGCCTATCTCGCGAGCTCGCCGGCCGCGCGCAACGCGGCGTGAGCGCGGACTGGAGAGCAGGGTCATGAACCAACGCGCGCATCCGCATTCGACAACGCTCACGCAACCACCGCCCCACCTGCACGGCCGATGGCGGCACGACCCGCTGCTCACCGTCGGCACCATGATGTTCCGGGCGTGGTGGCCGGTCTGGCGGCCGCTGTCACCGCTGCGCCGAGGTGCGGTGAGCGACGGGACCACCCGGGTCCGGATCGTCGGACGCGAGGTGGTCGCGCGCGACGAGAACGTCATCGCGCTCACCCTCGCCGCCGCGGACGGTGGCGCGCTGCCGAACTGGCACGCCGGGGCGCACGTCGATCTGTTGTTGCCGTCGGGACGCATGCGGGAGTACTCACTGTGCGGCGACACCGCGGATCGGGAGCACTACCGGATCGCGGTGCGCCGGATTCCCGACGGCGGTGGCGGTTCGGTCGAGGTCCACGACTCGTTGCGTATCGGCGACGTCTTCTCGATCAAGGGTCCCCGCAACGCCTTTCCGTTCGCGGTCCCCGGCCACGGATCACCTGCGCGCCGAATCCGCTTCGTCGCGGCCGGAATCGGCATCACGCCGATCCTGCCGATGCTCGCCACGGCCGAACGCTTCGGGCTGGACTGGTCGATGATCTACACCGGCCGCACCGCCGAGTCGATCCCGTTTCTCGACGAGGTGGCCGCGTTCGGCGACCGCGTCACCATCCGGACCGACGACGTCCGCGGACTGCCGAGCATGGCCGAACTCGTCGGTCCCGTCGACGCCCCCGCCGACCTCGCCGTCTACTGCTGCGGCCCGGTTCCCATGCTGGAGGGGCTTCGCCGTCATCTCGCGACACGCGCCGACATCGAGCTGCACTACGAGCGGTTCAGCCCGCCACCGGTGGAGAACGGCTCCGAGTTCACGGTGACGCTGGCCTCGACCGGTCAGGAGATCCCAGTCGCCGCAGACGAATCGGCGCTCGCCGCGATCCGCCGGGTGGTGCCGTCGGTACCGTACTCGTGCCGTCAGGGGTTCTGCGGCACCTGCAAGGTCAGGACGCTGTCCGGCGAGGTCGACCACCGCGACAACATCCTGACCGAACCCGAGCGCGCGGCCGGGACCATGCTGACCTGCGTCTCACGCAGTCCCGGCGGGAACCTCACCCTCGACCTCTGAGGCTTCCGCCCCCTGAGCTGAGGTGTGAGGAGCGCTGGCGACAACCCCTCCGCTCCCTGAGGTGCGAGGAGCGCTAGCGACGAGCCACGAAGGGTTCCCGCTGCCCCGCAACAAGAATGCCGCCGCGACGCCCGCGACCGCCGTGACGGCGACCGCGGCCCAGACCGCGTCGTGCAATCCGACCATGAAGGCGTCCTGCACCGCGATCCGGACCGCATCACCGATCGCGCCCGGCGCCTGGTCGGCCACCCCGGCCCCGGCCATCACCGATTGCTTCGCCGCGTCGACCGCCTCGGTCGGCAACCCGCTGCCCGACAGCCGGTCCCCGACCCCGGCGACATACGCCGATGTCAGGATCGATCCGAGGACCGCGACACCGAGCGTCCCGCCGATCTCGCGTGTCGTGTCGTTGACCGCACTGCCCGCGCCGGCCTGTTCCGGACGCAGTGCGTCCATGATGAGCTGGGTGCACGGGCCGGAGATGAAGGCGAGACCCGCCGCCATCAGCGACATCGCCCAGATGATGAGTTCCCAATACCCGGAGTCCCGCGCAGAGAGCTCGACGAGCGCGAACCCGCCGGACATCAGGAAGGCCCCGGTCACCGAGACCACCCGGGGCCCGAAACGGTGCGACAGTGCCATCGCAACCGGCGACAGCGCTGCCATCACGATCGCGAACGGGAGGGTACGGACACCAGCGGCCAGCGGACCGTATCCCTTCACCGCCTGGAAGAACTGGGTGATCAGGAAGATGAAGCCGAAGAGCGCGAAGAACGCGACGCTGATCATCCCGGCGGCGGTCGCGAAGCGCCGGTTGGCGAAGAGCCGAACGTCGAGGATGGGGTGCGCGATCCGCAGCTGTGTGGCCACGAACACCGCCAGGATGGCCACTGCGACAACGACACCCACCACCGTGCGCGCCGTGGCCCAACCGACGTGGGGCGCCTCGATCAGGGTGAAGGTCAGCAGGCCCAGGCCGGCGATCGAGAGCACAACCCCGAGCGCGTCGAACCGGGGCACCGACACCGGTCGCGTGCCGGGTACGACCGCCAGGATCATCGCGAGGGCCACCACACCGAACGGGACGTTGACCCAGAACACCGATGTCCACGAGAAGTGTTCGAGGAGCCAGCCGCCGAGAACCGGTCCGATGGCCACTGCCACTCCGGAGACCGCCGCCCAGATCCCGACAGCCATCGCGCGTTCCCGGGCATCGACGAAGATGGTCGTGATGATCGCGAGCGTGGCGGGGAAGACCAGCGCCGCGAAGACCCCGAGCCCCGCGCGACCGGCGATGAGCTGCCCGAGGTTCTGGGATGACGCCGCCAGCACCGACACCAGCATGAAACCTCCGATGCCGGTGAGGAGCACGCGACGGTGCCCGAACCGGTCACCGAGGTAGCCGCCGGTCAACAGCAGGCCGGCGAAGACGAGCGTGTAGGCGTCGACGATCCATTGCAGGCCCGAGATTCCGGCGCCGAGGTCGCGGGCGAGCGTCGGGAGCGCCACGTTGACGATCGTGTTGTCGATCATCACGAGTAGTTCGGCGAAGCTGAGGGCGCCCAGCGCCCACCAGCGAGCATGCGTGCGTTCGGTTGGCATCGATCTTCTCCTGGTCGGGTGGCGCAAGCGGTCTCTGCGAGCCGTTAGAACAATGTCCCATCTTTGTAGAACAGTGTTCTACTCAAGAAGAACACTGTTCCAGTAGGTTGTCAATATGTCCCCCGCGAAGCCACGCACGCGTACAGCAGGCGCCGACGTCCGATCCGCGCTGCTCCGGGCAGGTCGCACGATCCTCGAGCGCGATGGCACGGCCGGTCTGACGATTCGGGCCGTGGCCGGTGAGGCGAAGGTCGCCCCGATGGGCGTCTACAACCACTTCGACGGCAGGGACGGCCTGCTGGACGCCCTGGTCACCGACGGGTACGCGGAGTTCGGACGGGCGATTGCGACGAGGGATGACGATCCGGCGACTCGTCTGCGCAACGCCGGTGTGGCGTACCGGCAGTTCGCACTCGCCAATCCGGTGCTTTACGGGCTGATGTTCTCAGCGCAGTGCACGCCCGAGATCGACGTGGCCGCAAACGCATTCGAGGTCCTCGTCGACACCATCCGGTACGGCCAGGTGGCCGGGGTCATCTTGTCCGCCGACCCCGTCGAACAAGCCATGCAGACCTGGTCCGCCGTTCACGGCGCCGTGAGTCTCGAACTCGCCCATGCCTATCACCCCGACGTCGATGCATCGGCGAACTACGAGAACGTCCTCGACTTCGTGGCGCGCGCACTGGCGCCCCGGCCCGGCGACTGAGACCCGGCTCGGGGACGGTCATCGGGTTCGTGCGTCAGGGCAGGACGATCGGCGGCAGACCGGGAAGCGGGATCGTCACACCACCTGGCGGACGCGGAGTCCGTGGCCGGGGACGAGGCCGGGGCGCGGGCTCCTCCGCGGAGGGCGTCGTCGTCTCCGGCGGAGGAGGAGTCGTGTATCGGCGCGCCGGTTGCCGGGCCTCGGCATAGATTGCGGGATCAGCGAATTCGGGTTCCGGGGTGGCGCTGGTGCGCTGGGGAAGCGGCGCGGCCACGGTCGGCGACGCCTCATCGTGTCCGACGGCCAACGCCGTGGCCACCGCGACGACGGCCACCGCGCACAGCAGCGCCACCGCGGCGAGAACGCGCTTGCCTCCGTGCCGCCGTCGGCTCGCGCCGGCCGCCTGCGGCCGCGCTACGGACACGTCGAAGTGCGGTGGAGCCCCGATGGCCGACCCCGTGTCCGCCGAATACCCGGCCATCGGATCGACGTTCACCTCCCCATCGCCGGACCGGACGGGCGGCGTGGGCGTGTGCGCCGATGTCCACCGTGGCGCAGACTCGGCCGACGGCGGCGGCTCGGCAACCGCATTCGTCGGCGTGCGCTGATCGTGACCGACCGGAGAGAGCTCGGAGAACTGCTGGTCGTCCCGAAGCAACTGGGCGCGAGGGACATCCGGGGCAGCAACATACGGAGCGAGCGCCCCGAACGCCGTGGCCACCACCGGTGGCGACTGAGTGACGGACTCGAAGATGGGGGTGTCGTGCGTGTCGTGCGTATGGTCGTCGCCACGCGGAGCGATCTCGGCCATCTCGGCGGGGGCCGCGAAACCGTCATCCGACCGGGTCGGGACCGCATCCTGTTCGGCGGGCGGGGTCGCCACTTCCACGTCTGGTTCGATCACATCGCCGGACACCGCGATCGGGTGCGGTAACTCAGGTTCCGCCGCGTGTCCGCCGTGCGCCGGGGGCCGAGTGATGCTCCCCGACGGATCGACGTCGACGACCGGCACGGGTACGGCTCGCGCAATCGCGTCCCGGAGGCCGGGCCATGCGCTCACGCGATCGGTGACCACGACCGCGGGGGCGGAGGCTCCGGACACCGCCGCGCGGGCGAGGTCTTCGGCGCGTGCGGTCAGCGGGGCTCCGGCTTCGGCGACGTCGCGGCGCGCCATGCGGAACAGCCGGATATGGTCGCGGCCCATCAGGAAGGTGCCGTCGGACTCGCGGAGCCGCTCGCGGCCGCGGGTGACGAGGTCGAGGACCTCCTCGTGCCATTCGCGCGAGGTCGGTGCCGCCACCCGCCCGACCCGAACGAGATGGTCGGCGATCACCTCATCCAGGACGGCGAGGGTGAGACCGGAATCGGAGTAGGAGTCCGCGACGGTCCCTCGAGCCGGGTCCAACCGTCCCACCGAGACGCCCGCCCGCGAATCGAGATCGAACAGCACGACCTCGGCGTTCTGCACGATCCCCCGCCCCGCGAGTTCGGCGCGCACGGCGTCGACGACGGCAGCACTGACCGTGACCTCTGCCTGCGCAGACGTCGGTGTCACGGCCGGATCGGCCACCGTGTCGGTCATCTGGTTGATTCCTGCACCTCACGTGCACCTCGCCTCATGTCCCCCACGGCGAGACGGTGCCCCCTGGACAATCGCGAGCTCAACCTAGCACGACTCAGCGGACGGTGGCCCCCGGCGCATATCCGTTCACCTGCTCGGACGGGTGGTTTCGCGGCGCCGGGCGGGTGGGAGCGGGGCCGCCCAGGGCGCGGTAGTCCCAACCCGCGTCGCGCCACATCTGCGGGTCCAGGCAGCGCCGGCCGTCGACGATGCGTTTGGCGCGGACGACGCCCTCGAGTTCTTCGGGCGCCATGTGCACGAACTCGGCCCACTCGGTGGCGATGACGACGACGTCCGCCCGGTCGCACGCGTCGCGCGCCGAGGTGGCGTAGCCGAGGCTCGGGTGGACGCGTCGTGAGTTGTCCATGGCCTTCGGGTCGAAGACGGTCACGGACGCCCCTTCGAGCGCCAGCCTGCTGGCCACTGTCAGCGCGGGTGAGTCACGGACGTCGTCGCTCTCCGGTTTGAAGGCGGCGCCCAGGACGGCGACGTTGCGCCCGAGGACCTCGCCGCCGAGGGCCTCGAAGACCAGTTCCACCGCCGCACCCCGGCGACGCATGTTGATGGCGTCGACCTCCCGCAGGAAGCCGACGGCCCGCGGGGCGCCCATGTCGTCGGCGCGCGCGGTCAGGGCGCGGATGTCCTTGGGCAGGCAGCCCCCGCCGAAACCGAGACCGGCGTTGAGGAATCGGCGTCCGATCCGCGGATCGTGCCCGATCGCGTCGGCGAGGGTGTTGATGTCGGCGCCGGCGATCTCGCACAGTTCGCTGATGGCGTTGATGAACGAGATCTTGGTGGCCAGAAAGGCGTTCGCCGAGACCTTCACGAGTTCCGCGGTGGCCCAGCCGGTTTCAATCAGCGGCACGCCCGTCTCGAGGATCTCGCGGTAGATCTCGCGGGTGACCTCGCCGGCCGACGACCCGGCCTCGGGGTCGTCGGCGGCCGTGTTGAGGCCGCTCGGGTCGAGCGAACCGGTACCGAGGACGAGCCGATCCGGCCGGAGCGTGTCCTCGACGGCGAACCCCTCGCGCAGGAACTCCGGGCTCCACGACAGTTCGACATCCGCCCCGGCGTGCGACAGTACCGAGATCCGTTGTGCGAGTTCGGCACAGGTGCCGACCGGTACGGTCGACTTGCCGATGATGAGGTGTGCGCCCCGCAGCGTCGGCACGAGCGCGTCGATCGCCGAGTACACGTGCGAGAGGTCGGCCCGGTGCCCGCGGGGTTCCTGCGGGGTCCCGACGCCGAGGAAGTGCACCGAGGCGTGGTCGGCGGCCGCGAGATGGTCGGTCGTGAAGCGGAGTCGTCCGGCGTCGATGTTGCGGCGCAGGATGTCGGCGAGCCCCGGCTCGAAGAACGGGACCTCGCCGGCCTGGAGGCGTTCGATCTTGTACGGATCGACGTCGATGCCGACGACGTCGTGCCCGAGTTCGGCCATGCAGGCCGCGTGAGTGGCACCGAGGTAGCCGCATCCGATCACCGTGAGCTTCATGAGGGCAACGGTTACCCAGCTGGAACCACCGGTAACCATCCTCGCCGTGGCGGGTTGTCATCGGCTGGGTGAACTTCCGGAGCCGCGCCCACCCGGTCCGTCCACCCGCCGGTTGAGCCGAGTGCTCCCGCTGGTTGAGCGGAGTCGAAACCTCAGTCGTGCTTCTGGAAGTTCAGGTACGCCTTCGACGGGGTGGGTCCACGTTGTCCCTGGTATTTCGATCCGACCGACGCGCTGCCGTACGGCTCCTCGGCCGGGCTGCTGAGGCGGATGAGGCACAGCTGCCCGATCTTCATGCCGGGCCAGAGGGTGATCGGTAGATTCGCGACGTTCGACAACTCGAGGGTGATGTGACCGGAGAAGCCGGGGTCGATGAAGCCCGCCGTCGAATGCGTGAGCAGGCCGAGCCGACCGAGTGACGACTTGCCTTCGAGGCGGCCGGCGAGGTCGTGGGGCAGCGAGCACACCTCGAGGGTGGACCCCAGCACGAACTCACCCGGGTGCAGCACGAAGGGCTCGCCGTCGGCGGGTTCGACCAGCGAGGTGAGTTCGTCTTGGCGTTGCGCGGGGTCGATGTGGGTGTAGCGGGTGTTGTTGAACACCCGGAACAGGCCGTCGAGCCGGACGTCGACGCTGGAGGGCTGGACGAGGGCGGGATCGAACGGATCGATGGCGAGGCGCCCGTCAGCGATCTCGGCGCGGATGTCGCGGTCGGAGAGCAGCACGGTGTCGAGGTTATCGAATGGTCAGGGAGGATCTGCGCCGGTGTCGGTCGGCGCCGACCCTCCGCTCTCCGGTGCCGCTGTTCTGCGCCGCCGGACATCGGCGCGCATCCGGTCGAGGATGGCGTCGGCGCGATGGGCATGGTTGATCCGCGGCGTCGACGACGGGTGCGAGCGGGGCGGGTGCCAGACGGCGCGGCCGGCGTCGACCCCATCGGTGGCGATGGTGGTGGCCCACTGATCCACGCCGGTGCCGACCACCCGGTTGTGTGGTGGGCAGGCGGTCGCGAGGGTGTCGAGGTCGGTGGAGCCGTGGTGGGCGTCCCATTCGACGACGTGGTGGATCTCGCAGTCGAACGACGGCCGTGTGCATCCGGGGAAGGTGCAGCCGCCGTCGCGGGCGACCGCGGCGATTCGTTGTGCGCGCGAGGCCAATCGCCTGGACCGCCCGAGGTAGAGCACCTCGCTGGAGTGGTCCCGGAAGACCGCGAGATGATGCTGCGCGTCGGCGGCGAGGTCGATGGCGTCCTTGATGGGTAGGAGGGTTCCCGTCGCGGTCCGTGCCGGGTCGCCGGCCGCGTCGCGCAGCGCCGATTCGGTGATGGAGACGACGAGGTGTGGCGGCAGCCCGTGGTGCGAACCCCCGAGCGCGCCGGCGTCGAGCACGAAGCGCAGCATGGCGCGCAACGCGTCGTGGTTCCGCTTCTCGGCGGAGCGCTTGTCGCGTCCGGCAGCGGCGGCCAGCGCGTCGGGGTCCGCGGCGGCGGGGTTCCCGGTGGGCGACTCGGGATCGGCGGGATTGTTCATCCCGGGAGCGGCCCACACCGACAGGACGACGTCGAACATGGCGCGCGTCACGGGGTCGAGCGTTGCGGTCAGCCGGGACATCAGTTGGGCGTCTTGTGGCCCGAGTTTGAGGCCACGGTTGCGGGCGCGGTCGCGGTCGTCGGTGATGGTTCCGTCGGGGTCGAGGTGGGCCAGGATGCGGGCGCCGAGGTCACGGAGCGACGACGGGTCGTACTCGCGTGCGTAGTGCGCGAGCGTCGCCTCGGCGGCTTCCCGGTCGGTGGGATCAACGTCGGCGGGGATCTTGCGCATCACCTCGATGACGACGTCGACGTGGCGTCCCGAGATCTCGCCGTCGGCAACACCTTTGGCGGTCTCGGGGAAGCGCGGTTCGAGCGGCACCCCCTGCATGTCCGGGAACCTGCCCAGTGCCCACACGCGATTCATCAGGCGGTTCGCCTCGCCGCGCCGGTTCAGCGCGTGGCACAAGAAGTTGGAGACGGTCTGGCACCCCATCTTCCGGTACGCCGACCGTTCGTCGATATCGACGATGTGGTCGGTGAACAGCGACAGCATCCGTCGTTCGGCGCGCTCGTGCTCGATCGCGACCTGCAGCAGTTCGGTCTCGGAGCAGTCCGTGGACTGCGTCTCGGCGATCTCGTCCATAAGTGCATGCAGGCGCTTGTACTGGTCGAGAAGAAGTGGTGGTGGTGCAGATGGCCCGGTAGAAGCCATGATTTCATCCCCCGTCATCATGGCTTTACTCGAAACTACGTTCGAGACTACCGGCCGGCCGCCCGGCACGCAACCCCTTCCGGCGAATTATTCTGCGTCGCAACTGAATCGCGTCGGCCCGCCGCCGCCCGGTCTCGCCTAGATGTCGCAGTTCGTTGCGCCTGACGCCACGATCCACGACATCTGCGCGTGCCGGCGACCGGACCGGCCACGGGTTTGCTAGGCTGTCGTTCGCGAGTCCGGCACTCGCACGCCGATGTAGTTCAATGGCAGAACATCAGCTTCCCAAGCTGAATACGCGGGTTCGATTCCCGTCATCGGCTCCACCATCACCGCAACTCGCGAGGCCCCCTGGTCCGGTGATCGACTAGCCAAAGAGAGCGACAGCGGTGCGGCGATCAGCGGCACACTGAGCAGGACCAAGACGACTCCGTTGATCCATCGGTGGTCACGCAGAACCGCCAAGAACTCACGGACCTGGGCGTTGGGGACGAAGTATCGCGCGGTGTGGGCGCCGGTCGAGAATCCGTCGATCCCGGCAGACCGCATGAGCATCGCTCCGCGGAAGGCGTGATAGCCGCTCGTCACCACCGCGACCGATTCGGTCACTCCACGCTCGTCGAGCACACGCCTCGAGTACCGGAGGTTCTCCGCGGTGTCGGTGGATCGGTCCTCGAGTGCGATGGCATCACGATCGACGCCCTTCGAGACGAGGTACTCGGCCATCGCCGCGGCCTCCGACAGCCGCTCGTCGCCACCTCTGCCTCCGGAGCAGATGATCAGCGGGTCCAGGCCGGAAGGCCGGGCCAGATCATAGATCTCGCGACCGCGGTCGAGTCGTGACGCCAGCAGCGGACCGACGCGGGACCGGTCGAGCAGACCGGCACCCAGGACGATGATCGCGCCGACCTTCGCCCGTCGCGCCCGCCACCTGCTCCACCTGCCGTACAGCCACGACCAGAGCAGCAGCGAGGCGAACACGAATCCCAAGTAGCCGGCCGGGATCCCCACCGCCAGGAGGAAGTTGAGCAGAGCGTTGCTCGTCGACACGTCGAACCATCCGACGATGATCCCGAGCAGGACAGTGAGCGCGTAACCGGACAGGAGTGCACCCAGGAGCGCCGACAGCAGGTTCGCGGGGCGGCGCCCCTCTCGGCGCAGAAGCGTCACGCCGTTGGCGATCAACGACACCCCGAGAATGAGGATGGCAAGCAGCGCAACGAGTCCGAGGGCCACGATGACGACCGCCGGCGCGAGAACCGAGCCGTCGTCGTCGACGCCACTGTCCACGGCCGCGATCACCGCGGCGAGCATCACGCCCGACAAGCCCGCGGTCAGCAGGATGCCGGGGCTCAGACGACGTGGGTCCTGCCATGCGAGCACCGCGCTCGCGATGAGCAGCACTGCAGCAACTATCAGTACGCCCATCACGAGCACGATGGTGTCACAGGTGTCGCGCAGGTCGGCAAATGAGGAATGAGCCCAGCGGCTCTAACTCGATCTCGGCGCACACGAAACGTTTCTCCGTACCCATTCTCGGACGCGATCGAAACCGCGCCGCCGGCGTGCAATCATCGAACGAGTTGGGCCGACGCCACAGTCGGTCCCCGTCATCCCAGGACGCACACATGCATCTGCCCGCGATGAGAACTCCGATTCTGGTGCTGAGCATCGGCCTGCTCCTGAGTTGGCTGCTGCCGCCGCCCGCTCATGCGGCGCCCAACCGGGTCGATGCCACTCCGGCTGGGCTGACGCTCGATGGACGCCAGTGGTGGCCATCCGGATTCGACGCCTACCAGCTGGCCACCGATTGGTCGGTGAATGCCGGTTGCGGAGCGATGGTTGATCTCGACGACTATTTCGCCGGCTTACCTCCGCATTCGCTCACTCGCTTCAATCTGTTCGCTCAACTGGCCGTGAACAAGTACACCCAGCAATTGGATTTCGGGCCGATGGATGCCGTCTTCGACGCCGCCGCGCGGCACGGTCAGATGGTCTTGCCTGTCCTCGCGGCCGCCGATGGCGCATGCGAGAGCGAAGTTTTCAAGGAACGAGACTGGTACCGATCCGGCTGGCGAACCGTCGCCGGCGCGGGTGGACTCACGTTCGAGCAGTGGGTCAGGACGGCAGTGGGACGCTGGAAGAGCAGGTCGGCCCTGGCGGGATGGGAATTGGTGGGTGAACCCGAACCGTCCATCTGTGGCGATCAGTCGTGTGGATGGCAGCAGCGGTCGTGCCCGGTCGACGCCGCGCGCGTACTGCGGTCGTTTTTCGGCAGCGCAGGCGCGATGGTCACCCGACTGCACGGCGGGGCGGTGATCTGGTCCGGCTTCACCGGCGGTGGCCAGTGCGGCACCGCCGGGCCCGACTACCAGTACGTCGCCGGCTCCCCGTACGTGGACGTCCTGGACTATCACGACTACGGTGCGGACGGTGTCGCGCTCCCCGGGGATCAGTGGAACGGACTGGCCGAACGTCTACGCCAGGCACGCGTAGTCGGAAAACCCCTCGCGGTGAACGAGATCGGCCAGCATGCCGGCTCATGCGGTTCGACATCCGAGCGCGCCGACGACTTCCGGACCAAGGTCGCCGGTCAGCGGGCGGCCGGGACGGCAACCGCACTGTTCTGGGCATTCGTCCCGGACCCGAGGCACGACCAGTGCACCTACGACATCGGTCCCGGTGACCCGGTGCACGAACTGGTCTCCGAACTGACCAGCCTCGATTGAAGCTCAGCAATTAGGCAACAGTGCAACACCCGGCCGACGGGCCGACCGGCCGTTAGACTCTGCCGATGTCCAGTCCCCTGGGGATCACCCCCGACGAGTCGCTGCGCAAGGGACTTCAGAGTCGTCACATCAGCATGCTCGCGCTCGGCGGTGCCATCGGCACCGGCTTGTTCGTCGCCTCGGGCGCCACCATCTCCGACGCGGGCCCGGGTGGCGCCATCCTGGCGTATCTGCTGATGGGCTGCATGGTCTTCTTCCTGATGCAGAGCCTCGGCGTACATCCCGTGCAGCAACCCGTTCGAGGAGTACGGAAAGCGCTTCGTGTCCAAGTCCTTCGGCTTCGCAGCCGGGTGGAACTACTGGCTCAACTGGTCGGTCACCCTGGCCGCCGAGTTGGTGGCCGCCGGGCTGATCATGAAGTACTGGGCACCCGACGTGCCGTCGTGGATCTGGTCGGTCGTGTTCCTGGCGGGTCTGCTGGCGCTGAACCTGTTCGCGGTCAAGGCATTCGGCGAAGCCGAGTTCTGGTTCGCGGCGATCAAGGTCATCGCGGTGGTCGTCTTCCTCATCGTCGGCGTGCTGCTGATTCTCGGTGTCATCGGCGACCGTCCTTCGCCGGGCTTCAGCAACTGGACGATCGACGACGCTCCGTTCGTGGACTTCCCGCTCGGCATGCTGTCGGTCTTCCTCATCGCCGGTTTCGCATTCCAGGGCACCGAGATGATCGCAGTCGCCGCCGGCGAGGCGGTCGAACCGAAGACGGCGATTCCGCGCGCCGTGCGCACCGTCTTCGTGCGCATCCTGCTGTTCTACATCGGCACCCTGACCGTCATCGCGTTCCTGATCCCGTACACCGATCCCAATCTGCTGAACGCATCCGCGGAGAACATCGCGATCGCCCCGTTCACCCTCGTGTTCTCCGACGCGGGGATCGCGGTGGCGGCATCGATGATGAACGCCGTGATCCTGATCGCGATCCTGTCGGCGGGCAATGCGAGCCTGTTCGCGGCAACCCGCGCGTTGTACGGCCTGTCGGTGCAGGGCAACGCCCCACGTGTGTTCGCCTGGGTCACGCGATCAGGAGTGCCACTCCTTGCCGTGGCCGCGACGACGGCCATCGGCGCCCTCTGCTTCCTGGCGAGCCGGGTGGGCGACGGTCGCGCGTATGTCTGGCTGGTCACCGCCTCGTCGGTGGCGGGCTTCATCACGTGGATGGGTATCGCGTGGGCCCACTATCGTTTTCGTCGGGCGTGGCAGGCGCAGGGTCTGGACCTCGGCAGACTCCCCTACAAGGCCTGGCTCTACCCGGCCGGCCCGATCATCGCGTTGCTCATGTGTGTTGCAGTCATCGCGGGGCAGAATCTCCCGGCGATCCGCGACGGATCCGCGGGGAACCTCGAACTCTGGCTCACCGCCTACGGCGCACTGTTCGTGTTCCTCGCTCTGTGGTGGGGCCACAAGGTGATCACGCGCAGCCCGACCGTCGACCTGCTCACCGCCGATCTGTCACCCACATCGGCTGCGTCGGCGCATCGCGATCCGGATCCGGACCTCGTCGGCTGACGATCAACCGACAAGTTCGGCGATGTGGTTCAACGAGTTACGCAGATGGTCGTCGGCGAACGGCGGGAACTCGATGTACTCGCGGATGTGGGTGGGTACGGCCGACCAGTCGTAGGTCAAGGTGAGCTCGGTGGACGACTCCCCCACCGGCACCAGGTCGTACCGCCATGTCCAGCCGCCGAATTCGAGCTCCCCGGAGTCGTTGCGCTGCCCTGGTTGCCACGCTATCGCCGACCGCGGTTCGATCACCTCGACCCGGTTCTCCATAAGGTAGTCACCATCCGGATGGTTGGAGTGGTACATGTTCATCCGGAAGACCTGGCCCACCTCCCGCAGCGGTGTCGTGTCGACTGCGTCCCGAACCCAGCCGGTGCCGTCGATGGCCTGGTGTGTGCGGGGGTCGGCGAGCGCCGCGAACACCTCCTCGGGCGTGGCGGAGATCGTGCGGCTGACGGCAACGTTCTGGTTCGTCATGGTGCTGGCCCTTTCGGGTCGGGTCCCCCGGATCGGGGTTCGGACACAGAGGTGGACCCGAACCGGCGCCCGAGCTCATCGGTGACCTTGTTTCCCACGAGTGCATGCCATCCTCGGATGATGGACCTGCGCCTGAGTCGCGAACGCTTCGCCGCCGCCCGGTCGGTCACGCTCGCCACCGTGTCACCCTCCACCAAGCCGCACCTGGTCCCCGTCGTGTGCGCACTCGACGACGACGTCATCTACACGTGCGTGGATCACAAGCCGAAACGAACCACCGCACTCCGTCGTCTCGCCAGCATCGCGGACAACCCCGCGGTGTCACTCTTGGCTGACGTGTATTCCGACAACTGGGATGAACTCTGGTGGGTGCGGGTCGACGGCCGGGCACACGTCGTCGACGCCGGTGAACCCATCGGCAGTCACGGCATCGACACGCTGGCCGCGAAGTACCCGCAGTATCGACTCCGACGGCCCGATGGACCGGTGATCGTCGTGGAGTCTCTGACGTGGCACAGCTGGTCGGCCACCTCATAGGCACGTCGGCGGGCGGCGGTTTCGGATAATTCCGACACGCTCCTCGATAGGCTGGGTGCCACGCAGGCATACCGAGGAGGCTCCGATGGTGCAGCGCAGCGGCGAACGGCCACGCGACAACCGGTCCGACACACCGGGCTCGGCCGGCCGAGGCTCCGGATCGCCTGACTCACAGCAGGAGTTCGACGAGATCGACCACCAGTCGGCGGGTGAGCGCGCTGACGAGGTGGAACCGAAGATGCGGCGTCGGCAGTGGATCGGGCTCGTTGCCGGCGTGGCACTCGCGGCACTGGTCTACGTGATCCTGCCCGCCGAGGTCGGGCAGGGAGCCCGGCTCACGGCGTCGACCGCAGTTCTCATGGGCCTCTGGTGGATGACCGAGGCGATACCCATCCCCGCGACCGCGCTGCTGCCGCTGGTGATCTTCCCGGTCTTCGGCTCAGACGAAGCAGGCGAATCGATCTCGGTGAACGACGTCGGCGCGGCCTACGGGAACAACGTCATCTTCCTGTTCATGGGCGGCTTCATCATCGCCCTCGCGATGCAACGGTGGAATCTGCACCGCCGCATAGCCCTGGTGACCGTCGCAGCGATGGGCACCAAGCCGCCGATGGTCATCTGAGGTTCCCCTGAAAAAGTGGACACGGTTAGCTTGTTTGCTGACTTGTGTGTGATCTGATTTCGAAGTCGATAGGTGAGACCATCCCTAGCGAGCTATGCCTTCTGTCATGGTTGTAGAATCGGAT
>NZ_JAFFZF010000052.1:0-26956 GCF_016924115.1 Gordonia sp. BP-119 | reverse complement strand
ACCCGGCCGGGCCACGGTCTTCGTGTAGAAATCCGACACCGTTTCAGGGTCTCGGAGTGGTCACCGGCCGGGAAGGCTCACACAAACCAGCATCCCCTGCAGGACGCCGATCCACCCCCATTAGGGTCTTCGCAACTCGCCTCGCCAGGCCCTTCGTGGCTCGTCGCTTGCGCTCCTCGCACCTCAGGGACCAGGGGTTATGCGGTTCTTTCGGATCAGGGAGCAGGAACCGGGCGCCGACTGAGCACCCCGTGCGCCGCCAGCCCGACGACAAGCGCCCAGAACGCGCCACCGATCCCCCCGAAGGTGACGCCCGCGGCCGCGGTCACGAACGCCAGTGCCGCGGGAATGCGGAACTCCGGCTTCTCGAACGCCCCCATGATCGCGGCCACGAACGTGGCCAGGAGCGCAAGTCCCGCAACGGCTTCGAGCAGTCCGTCCGGCGCGATCGCCGTGACGACGACCAGCGCACCCGACAGCACCGCTAGTACGAGGCTCGTCGACCCCGTCGCCACACCGGCGATCCATCGCCGTGATCGGTCGGCGCCCGCCTCCGGACCCGCGGCCAGTGCCGCGGACAGAGCCGCGAGGTTGATGGCGTGTCCGCCGAACGGCGCTCCGAGTACGGTTCCCGTGCCGGTCACGAACATCGCCGGACGCCAGGGCGTCTCATAGCCGAAGGACTTGAGCACGGCCACCCCGGGAACGTTCTGCGAGGCCATGGTGACGATGTAGAGCGGGACCGCCAGTCCGACGATCGCCGTCGCGTCGAAAGTCGGTGTTGTCCAGACCAACTGCGGCCACCACGTCTCACCCTCCCAGCCGTCGTATCCGTCGACGGCGAGGTTCACCCCGATCACGACCAGCGCGGTGACCAAGGCCAGTGGCAGCGCCCACCGGGGCAGCCACCGCATTGCGAGGAGCCACACGACGAGGATCGGAAGTGTCGACCACGGTTGTGCGGCCAGCGACGTCATCGGCGCGAGGCAGAGGCTGAGCAGCACGCCGGCCAGCATGGCCTGGGCGATCGGCGTCGGAATCCGGCCGATGAGTTCGCCGAGTGCGGGGACCAGTCCGGTCGCGAGGATCAGCAACCCCACCACCAGGAACGCCCCGACCGCCGCCGCCCACCCGGCGTCGTAGGACGCACCCGCCGACACGAGGAGTGCCGCGCCCGGGGTCGACCACGCCAGTGTCACCGGCCGGCGGGTGTGCAGCGACAGCGCAATCGATCCGAGTCCGAACAGAATCGTCAGCACGAGCAGACCCGACGCGGCTTGTGCCGGACTGGCGCCCACGGTTCGCAAGCCGGTGACCACCACGACGAACGACGAGGTGAAACCGACCAGCGAGGTGACGACTCCGGCGATGATCGGCTCACTGCGAGCCGGCGGCGCGGGACTGGTCATGTCGCGAGCATAGCGGTATCGTTCCGTAAACAGAACAGTGGTTGTCGGCAGCGACGCGAACGAGACGAGGACGATGACACCCGGCGAGGATCGACGACGCGCGGTCGGGGCCCGGATCTCCGCCATCCGAAAGCAGCGGGGCCTGAGCTTGTCAGGCCTCGCCCGGGAAGCGCGGATCGGCAAGGGTTCGTTGTCCGAACTCGAAGGTGGACAACGAAATCCGACCCTCGACACGCTGTACGCCATTGCCGGTCCGCTCGGCGTGCCGCTGTCCGCCCTCCTGGGCGAGGAATCCGGAGTCGAGGGCGCCGGCCCCCACCTCGCCGCCCGGGTGCTGCACGTCGAGCATCACGACGACGGCTCGGTCACCGAGGTCTTCTGGTTGCGCGTCAGCCCCGGCGGAACCAGGGAGTCGCCCGCGCACGGGCCCGGCGTCGTCGAGCACGTACATGTCGTCAGCGGCCATCTCCGGGCCGGTCGCGCCGGCGAGGAACGCGCGGCGGGGCCGGGCGAATCCCTGCACTGGCTGTCCGACGTTGCGCACACCTACCGCAGCGACGACGGCGCGCTCGCGGTCCTCACCATCCGGACGCCCTGACCGGCGCCGTCGCGGAGTCTCGCTCCCGCGGTGCTGTTTCCGTCCCGCTGATCGGATCTCATCAGCGGGACGGAAGCGGGACCGCGGGAAGGTTGGGGAAAACCCGATGGAGCCGAGACGCCCTCCGCTGCGTCGAATAGAGATGACCAGCTACCCACTGGACCGCTACGGTCTGATCCGTCGCGGCGCCGCACTCGATGCGGCCTTCTCCGACAACCTGCTTGCTGCAGCGGTATCCGCCGGGGACCTGATCCGGCTCATCCCCGGCGTCTACGTGCCGGCATCCGACGACTTCGCCGGGCACGAAGGCGACCAGGAGTTGCACCGCCTCAAGTCTGTCGCGATCGCCACGTCACAGCCGGCGAGCGCACCACAGTTGCCACTGAGTCACGTCTCGGCCGCCGCGGTGCTCGGCATTCCGCTGCTGAAGCCCGCCACCGAACGCGTTCACGTCACCAACGGCAAGAAGGCCGGCGGATTCATCGCGACGCATCGTCACGTTCACGCCGCCGCCCTGACGGCAGACGAGCTCGCCGTCGTCGACGGAATACCCGTCACCAGAATCGAGCGAACCGCTGTCGATGTAGCGGCCGGGGGCGACTTCGCACAGGCCCTCACCGCCTTCGACCAGGCACTTCGAGCAGGCGCCGATCGTGAGCTCATGGGCCGGATGCTCGCCTCTCGTCGTCGGCGCGGAGGTCGAGTGGCTCGGCGTGCGCTGGCACTGGCCGATGGGGCGGCCGAAAGCGTCGGCGAATCGTGGAGTCGGGCGCAGATGATCGAGGCCGGCCTGCCTGCTCCACGACTGCAACGCGAGTACTGTGCGCGGAGCGGCGTCTACCGTGTCGACTTCGACTGGGGGGCGAAGCTCGTCGGGGAGTTCGACGGCATGGTCAAATACGGCCGCCTTCGGCCATCAGGGATGACGGTGGCCGACGTCGTGCTGCAGGAGAAGCTGCGCGAGGACGAGATCCGCGCGCTGGGCCCCGTCGTCGTGCGCTGGACCTGGTCGATGCTCGAGGACGGGTCCTTCATCGGCCTGCTCCGGCCATGGCTGGAGAAGTTCGAGTCGATGAGCTGAGTCCCGCGGCCCCGCTTCCCTCCCGCTGATCAGATCTCATCAGCGGGACGGAAACACCACCGCGGGACAGGGACCTCGTCCCGAGACAAAGGCGCCCCCCACACACGACAACGCCCCCGCCGGAAGCGGGGGCGTTGCCGTATGCGACTGTGTGCGACTTACTTCGCGGTGGTCGGCTTCTTGACCGGGGCCTTCTTGGCCGGCGCCTTCTTGGCGGCGGTCTTCTTCACGGCCGGCACCGGGGTGTCCTTGGCCTCGGCGACCTTCTTGGCCGGCGAAGCCTTGGCGGCACGACCCTTGGCCTCGACAGTGCCTGCGGCGCCGTCGATCTCCTTGGCCGCGTCGTCGGCCTGCTCCTTGACGCTGCTGCCGGCCTCTTCGATCGCGACGGCGACGTCCTCGACCTGCTCGCTCGCACGGCCGGCGAGCTTCGCCGCACGATCACCGACGAGGCGGGTCTGGGTCGACACGACGCCGAGGGCGTCCTCGGTCAGGTCGACGGCGTCGTTGTAGACCTTCTCGGCGCGCGACAGGTTCTCCTGGACGAGCGGCTTGGTGCGCAGGCGCTCGAGGGTGGCCTCGCCGCGCTCGGCGAGCGAGGTGTAGAAGCCGTAGGCCTTCTCGACGTAGGGGTCGGCGAGGCGCTTGAGCTCCTCGGCGGTCAGCTTGCCGCGCAGTTCGTCGAGGTCGCTCGGGACCTCCTCGGACAGCGAGCCGATGCGGGTCTTGGCCTCGTCGAAACGCGTCTGGGCGGTCTCGGGCAGATCCGTGATCAGGGTCTTGGTCTCGGCGTAGCGGGCCTCGAGACGCGACTGGGCGGTCTCGGCAGCAGCCTCGGTGCGCTCACGCAGTTCGGTCAGCTTCTCGGTCACTTGGGCGAAGGCGTAGTCGCCGGCGCCGACGGCGGCATAGAGGGGGGCGTAGTTACGTTCGGTGGTGGTCACAGTGGACTCCTTCGGTCGGGTCACCAATCGCGCTGCAGCACATGCGGTCTCGTTGATCTCGGCGTCTTCGCCGGGCGCATGTCGGAACAATCCGTCGCCTGCCGCCTCGGAACGGTCGGTGTTGCAAGCCAATTCGATTCGGCTCACACCGCGCGAGATAAGGGAACCGCGGCGCCATCGGTATTGGTGTTTCCGATAACCAGTATCCACGCTGCGCTAGCAAATGCAAGCATCTTGCTAACACTCGTGACGCAGGTCACCCCAGACGGCCCGCCGGACCGGCGTCGATCAGGCGTACCGGTAGAAGCCGTGGTCGGCCTTCTTGCCGAGTCGCCCCGCCTCGACCATGCGCAACAGCAGCGGAGGCGGTGCGTAGAGCGGCTCCTTGAACTCCTCGTACATCCGGTCGGCGATGGCCTTGATCGTGTCGAGTCCGACCAGATCGGCCAGCTTGAGGGGACCCATCGGGTGCGCACACCCGAGGACCATGGCCTTGTCGATGTCGTCGACGGTCGCGACACTGCTCTCCACCATCCGGATGGACGAGAGCAGATACGGGACCAGCAATGCGTTCACGACGAATCCGGATCGATCGGCCGACCGGACCACCTGCTTGCCCAACACGTCGTGGGCGAAGGTCTCGGCGCGCTCGACGATCTCCGGAGCGGTCGTCAGGGTGGTGACGAGTTCGACCAGCGGGAGAACCGGTACGGGGTTGAAGAAGTGCATGCCGATGACGCGGGCGGTGTTCTGGGTTGCCATGCCCAGCTTCATGATCGGGATGGACGATGTGTTCGACGCCAGGACTGCCCCGGGGTCGGTCACGACCTTGTCCAGTTGGGCGAAGATCTCGGTCTTGACCGCCTCGTCCTCGACGACTGCCTCGCACACGAGGTGGCGATCGGCGAAGTCGCCCAGGTCAGTGGTGAAGCGGAGTCGCATCGACGCCTGGTCGCGTTCACGTTCGGTCAGTTTGCCGCTCGACACACCGCGATCGAGTGATCGGAGAATCCGGGCGCGACCGGTGACGACGAGTTCTCGGCTGTGCTCGTAGACGAGCACGTCGGCGTGGGCCCGCGCGCACACCTCGGCGATCCCCGCGCCCATCTGCCCCGCCCCCACCACGCCGACGCGGGAGATCTTCTGGTTTGTCATGTCGGCTCCTCGGGTGGAAACGTCCTCGGCAAGAACCGATTTCGCAAGAACATGGGTGACCCTCCGGGCACGCGTCGAGCCCGGGATACGCCAACAGGCGGCCCGCAGCGAAAGCCGCGGACCGCCTGCCTGGTTCGCCTAGATCACAAAGGTGGCGAGTTCCTAGTGGAACTGGCCTTCCTCGGTCGAGCCCTTGAGAGCAGCGGTCGAGGTGTTGGGGTCGACGGTGGTGGCGATGTTGTCGAAGTAGCCGGCGCCGACCTCACGCTGGTGCTTGACGGCGGTGAAGCCGCGCTCCTCGGCAGCCTTGAACTCGCGGTTCTGCAGGTCGACGAACGCCGACATCTGCTCGCGGGCGTAGCCGTAGGCCAGGTCGAACATGCCGTAGTTCAGCGAGTGGAAGCCGGCCAGCGTGATGAACTGGAAGGTGAAGCCCATGGCGCCCAGCTCGTTCTGGAACTTCGCGATGGTGCTGTCGTCGAGGTGCTTGCTCCAGTTGAACGACGGGCTGCAGTTGTAGGACAGCAGCTGGTCGGGGTACTCGGCCTTGACGGCCTCGGCGAACTTGCGGGCCAGCTCGAGATCCGGGGTACCGGTCTCCATCCAGATCATGTCGGCGTAGGGCGCGTAGGACTTCGCACGCTCGATGCACGGCTCGATGCCGTTCTTCACGTGGTAGTAGCCCTCGGCGGTGCGCTCACCGGTGACGAACTGCTTGTCGCGGTCGTCGACGTCGGAGGTGATCAGCGTCGCGGCCTCGGCATCGGTGCGGGCGATCACGACGGTGGGGACACCGGCGACGTCGGCGGCGAGACGAGCCGAGTTCAGGGTGCGGACGTGCTGCTGGGTCGGGATGAGCACCTTGCCGCCGAGGTGGCCGCACTTCTTCTCCGACGCGAGCTGATCCTCCCAGTGGGTACCGGCGGCACCCGCGGCGATCATGGCCTTCTGCAGTTCGTAGACGTTGAGGGCGCCGCCGAAGCCGGCCTCACCGTCGGCCACGATCGGCACGACCCAGTTGTCGACCGAGTTGTCACCCTCGACGCGGGCGATCTCGTCGGCACGCAGCAGCGCGTTGTTGATGCGACGCACGACGCTCGGGACCGAGTTGGCCGGGTAGAGCGACTGGTCGGGGTAGGTGTGGCCGGACAGGTTCGCGTCACCAGCGACCTGCCAACCCGAGAGGTACACGGCCTTCAGGCCGGCGCGGACCTGCTGCACGGCCTGGTTACCGGTGAGAGCGCCCAGGGCGTTGATGTAGCTGCCGTCACCCTTGGTCACGCCGTCCCACAGGATCTCGGCGCCGCGGCGGGCGAGGGTGTGCTCCTCGACGACCGAGCCCTGGAGCTCGGCGACCTGCTCGGCGGTGTAATCGCGCTTGATGCCCTTCCAGCGCGGGTTGGTGTCCCAGTCCTGCTGGATCTCCGCGGCGGTACGGGGCTTTCCGACGTTGCTCATTGGCTGCTTCGCTTTCGTTGTCCTGCTCGTCCCGACCGGGGACCGGATCGGGGCGACGGCCCGGCGCGCCGCCGGAACCTCTCTGCTGACAGACAGCCGATGTCCTCGTCTGGGGTGTGTGATCGCGATCGGCGTCAGTCTCGGCCGAAGTTTGCGAACCCGTCGACGTGGTATCGGTGGTGCCTGCAGCAAGGGTGCCACAACACAAACCCGCAGGTCCAACCCTCGAAGCATGTAAATATGGGCTATTTTTCGCCAACTGTTTGCAAAGTTTGCGAATATAGTTCTGTGAACGCAGGGTCTACTTCCGCCAAAAAGTACGTCCGTACTGGGATTTTCTACTCACGAGTAGTCGCGCCGATCCATCAGCCCGGAGGCCCTCGGACCCCGACCTCGACGGCCGGATACCCGAAAGTGATGTCCATCACACCAGTGCGGCACGGTCCGCGGACAGCGGACGGCGGCCGTCAGGGTGTGGTGACGCGCTCGACGGCGGTCTCGAAGAGATCCGCGAACACCGACGGTTCGATCGGCTCCACCGGGATGGACGGCGGATCGCTCGCACGGGTGGTCGCACCCGACACCGTCAGCTGCATCGTCAACGGCCCTGATGCCGGCCGGTCGAGCACGGCGTACCCGGCGAACCCGATCTGCCGCCGGACACCGCCGTCGGGCAGGGTCGTCGTGACGTCGGATCGCGTGAGCAGCATCTGCTCCCCTGGCAGCAACCCGCCGTCGATCTCCGGCTGGGGCAGTTCGGTGTACACCGTGAGCACCCGACTGCCCGCCAGGTTGCCGGTGGTGATCTCCGTCGTGGTCCGAGAGCAGCGGCCGGTCGTGGTGAGCCGGTCGGCGTCGATGTCGCGCGATGCGGTGGTGACCAGTTCGACGAGGGTGCCCGTCGCGCCGTCACGGGCGGCCAGCACCGCCGAGTTGTCGGCGGTCAGCCGGTCGTTGAGCGCGGCGTCGGAGGTGGGCCGGCAGTACTCGGGCGTGACGCGCACCGATCGGGAGGCGTCGATGGCGGCCCGGTTCCCGGCGACGAGATCCGCCACCGACAGCGGGGCGGAGGTGTACGCGGGCGGCAGCTGGGCTTCGGACAGCACGAGATCGGCGGGACCGCGGGGAGCCGTCGCTGCTTCCGGATCGCCCGCGCACCCCGCGAGGCCGAGCGCCACTGCCACGACCGACGCGGCCAGCGCTGCCGGCGGGCGGCGTCGGCCGAGGAGGGGTAGCACGCGGTCACCGTACCCTGGGAACGACGCGCGACGCGGCAGCACCTGTCCGGGAGGTGGACGATGAGCAGGACCTACGTGGGCTCGCGGTTGCGCCAGTTGCGTTCCGAGCGCGGCCTGTCGCAGGTTGCGCTCGCACAGACCCTGTCGATCTCGGCGTCGTACCTGAACCAGATCGAACACGATGCCCGTCCGCTGACCGCGTCGGTGCTGTCCAAGATCACCGAGGCCTTCGGTGTCGACGCCGGGTTCTTCGACAGCCAGGACGATGTCCGGCTGGTCGCCGAGCTGCGTGAGGCGCTGCTCGACGACGACCTGGAGGCCTCCCCCGGCGCGCTCGACGCCCAAGGGCTCAGCGCGATGGTCGCGTCGCATCCCGAGATGGCCCAGGCGATGGTGAACCTGCACCGCCGCTACCGGGTCGCCACCGATCAGCTCGCGGCGGCGACCGACGAGCGGGGCGACCGCAGCATGCGCGGCACCATCAGCGCGCCGCACGAGGAGGTGCGGGACTATTTCTACCAGCGCCGCAACTACATTCACGAGCTCGATGTCGTTGCCGAGGAGATGACGACCCGGATGCGGATGCACTCCGCCGACATCCGGCGCGAGATCATGAACCGCATCGAGAGCGTCCACGGCATCAGCATCGTGCGCCGCGTCGACCTCGGGGACTACACCCTGCACCGGTTCGACCGCGAGGCCCGGCGTCTGGAGTTCTCCGCGTCGCTCTCGGCAGGTCAGCGGACTTTCAAACTCGCCAGCGAGCTCTGCTATCTCGAGTACCAGGATCTCCTGGACAAACTCGTCGACGAGGCGAACTTCAGCGGTGAGGACGCCCGGGCGCTGGGACTACTCGGTCTGGCGAACTACTTCGCCGCCGCAGTCGTCCTTCCCTACAGCCAATTCCACGGCGCCGCAGAGGATTTCCGGTACGACATCGAACGCCTCTCGGCCTTCTACGCCGTCTCCTACGAGACGATCTGCCACCGCCTCTCGACGCTGCAGCGGCCCAACCTGCGGGGCATCCCCTGGTCGTTCGTGCGCGTGGACCGGGCCGGGAACATGTCGAAACGACAGTCCGCCACCGGTTTCCACTTCTCGTCCAGTGGCGGCACCTGTCCGCTGTGGAACGTCTACGAGACATTCGCCTACCCCGGCAAGATCATCACCCAGATCGCCGAGATGCCCGACGGCCGGAACTACTTCTGGGTTGCGCGCACCGTCGAACGCCGCGCCACCCGCTACGGACAACCGGGCAAGACCTTCGCGATCGGCATGGGATGCGAACTGCGCCATGCCGCGCGGGTGATCTATTCCGACGGTCTGGAGATCGGACCGCAGGCGCATGTGACCCCGATCGGCGCCGGCTGCCGGGTGTGTGAGCGGACCAACTGCGCCCAGCGCGCATTCCCCGCAGTCGGAGCGTCACTCCGCATCGACGAACACACCAGCAGCGTCTCGCCGTACATGAGCCTCACCGAAACGCGCCCCGCCGCGCCCTGATCCACCCCCCTCTGCTCCCTGAGGTGCGAGGAGCGATAGCCGCCGGGCCGAGCAAGCGACGAAGGAGCGCGTCGAGGTCGACGAGCCACGAAGGGCCGCAGCACAACTCATCGACACTCGTCCCGAGCGGGCACTCCGCGCAGACGTTCGTCGAGCCAGGTCGCGGTGTCCGGGAACCCGACCGCAGCCGCCGTCACGTGTTCGGCCTCGTACTCCCGATACGTCACTGTCGCACCGAGATCGCACTGCTGGGCGGCGAGGGCCCGCGCCTGGGTTGCGGGAACCCACCACTCGTAGCGCCCGTGGTAGATCAGCAACGGCATCGATGCCTTCAGATCCGACATGGACGTGACCTCGAAGAGCTCCTCGGCGATCGCGGAGTGGAACGGATCGGGGTCGGTCGACAGGAGCTGCGTCGGCAGGTGAGCGATCCCGAGGTTGCCCATGTCATCGGTGCAGATGTTGCGGATCTCCGACGTCGCAAGCCATCTCGCCAGATGGTTCGACATCTGGAGGACCTCGGGCCGTTCCCGGGCGACGCCGAGCATCGCGGCGTGGAAGACCCCGGACGCGAGGTTCGCGTTCATGGCGCCGGCGAGTGTCCGGTAGTCGGCGGGCACCCCGCCGATGGCCGCCCCCACGAACCGCCCGGCGATGTCGGGCGCATACTTCGCGGCCAGCTTGGCCGCGCCGTGGGTGGCGATCGCCCCGCCGGAGTAGCCGACCATGGCGACCGGTCCGCGGGCGAAGTTCGCCGGGTCGAGAGCGCCGGCCGCGCGCAACGAGTCGAGGATCACGTGGCCCGCGACATACGGCTCGGCGTAGGCCATCCGGGGCCCGGTGTGGTCGGGCACGAGCACCGCATAACCCCGGTCCAACGCGAGCTGGGTGAACGGCGGGATGAGATCGGTCTCGTTCGTGTTGTTGGTGAAACCGTGCGCGTAGGTGAAGCCCGTCGTGCACTTGGTGCCCAGCGCGACGATCGGCGAGTTGTTGACCAGGACGGGGCGGTCTCCCCGCCCGGTCCAGGCCTTGGCCGGCACCAGCAGGGTGGCCGTGCCGAACATCGGGGCGCCGTTGGCGTCGGTCGTCCGGAACTTGACCTGCCGCGCCGATCGCAGCGGGACGAAGACCAGGGGCTGCGCCACCCGGGTCACCGACCGCGTGGTCAGGACCTCACCGGGTGTCCGCGCGGCCAGACCGGCCGGCCAGTGGTCGAAGAACCGGTCGCCACTGGGCGACGGCATGATCGCCTCGCGCAGTTCTTGCAGTTCACGGGAGGCGCCGGGAATCCGGGACCGTTCCGGGATGCGCGACAGCTTCGCGACCGGCGGCGCCGGGATCAGGCCGTCGACGTCCGCCGGCAACTGTGGCGGGACCGCGGTGAGATTGGGCGGCTCGGCGTCGGCGGGACCACTCGTCTCGGTCGGGCCCGCGAGGAGCGCCACGGCGGCACACGTCGCCGTCACCGCGACCGCTGCGCGTCGGACCGATCGTCGAAGAACACCCCTGGTCGGCATCGCCAACCTCCCGTCTCACCTCGGCCATCGTCGAGTCGCCCGCCCCCCGGCAGCACCTCTGACGACTCGAACCGCGATGACCTCCGCCAATGCTAGTCGGTGACGACGGCCTGCGCGGGAGCGACCATCCATGGCGGCACCCATGTAGTCCGGTCGGGTGACACGCGAAACCGCCTATCGCGCCGCACATCACGGTTGCGTCTCGGTGCGGCGACCATCGATGCGCAACGGAGGTCCGCGCCGGGTCTACTGTCCTAAGGTCACCGACGAAGCGCTCTTCGACGCGGAGGCACCGCCATGACGAGAACCCGGCACGCGCTTCGATGCCGGGCGGTGTGGACGGCCACCGTGCTGGTGGTCGCCGTGCTGCTGGTGGCCGCCGTCGGCTCGCTGTCCGCCGGGCCATCGGCCGCGGACCCGCCGAACATGATGCCGCTGCCGCCGCCCGTCGCAGGCGCCATCGACCGCGCGGTGCCACCGCCGCCCATTCCTCGGCTTCGCACGATCCCGCCTCGTGCGCGGGCCGACGGATTCGACCACCGCGCACTCGAATTGCGCGAATCTATCCTGCCGTCCCCGACAGGTGACCCGATGTTCGACCGGTGGCCGGCCGACCTGGATTCACGCGCCCCGGGAGACGTGATCGCCACCCGCGACGTCACCGCCGCCGCCGGGCCGGTGGTGACGGTACCGCTCCGATCGGCGACGCTGATCGAGTTCCGCAGCACCGATGCCGTCGGGGCGCCGATCTTCGGCACCGCGACCCTGCTGGTCCCGCGTCGAACGGCCAGGGCACCGACGCCGATGCTCGTGAACAACCTGCCGATCGACTCACTCGGTGCCGCCTGCACACCCGGATACACACTCGCGCATGGGTTTTTCATCGCGACGGGCGTCACCGACCTGATCCCGCCGACGACCCAGCTGGCGCTGCACGAGGGCTATGCGGTGCTCGTGCCCGATCACCAGGGACCCCGGATGGCCTACGCGGAGCCGGTACTCGCCGGGCACGTGATCCTCGACGCCGTCCGCGCGGCCCTCCATGTGCGCCCGGAATTGTTGCGCCGCAGCCGGATCGCCATGACCGGGTACTCGGGCGGCGCCATCGCCACCCACGGTGCGGCGAAACTACTGGGCGAGTACGCACCCGAGCTCACCGACCGTGTCGTCGGCGCGGCTCTCGGCGGTGTCCCGGCCGACTTCCGCATGCTGGTCGGGAGCATGAACGCGAACCTCGCGACCGGCCTGTTCCACGCGGCCACCGTCGGCATCGCGCGCGAGCGTCCAGAGATCCTGGCCCTCGCGAACCGGCCCGCGCGCTGGCTCGCGTCGTCGCCGTTGAAGAACGTGTGCGTGATCCCCGAGGCGGTGGCCGGCGGCACCTTCCTGCCGATGCAGCTGCTCTCGAACGATCCCGACCCGTTCCGGTCGCCGACCGCCGAGCGGATCTATCGGTTGACCGCGATGGCCGACCGCGCCTCCGTGGTCCCGCTGCTGATCTACCACGGCACCCACGAGTGGTGGATCCCCGCGGCCGGCGCCCGCACCCTCTACCGCGAACAGTGCGCCCTCGGTGCGGTCATGGCCTACCGCGAGGTCTTCGGTGAACACGTCAGCGCGGCGCTGCTCGGCTTCCCCGTCGCCCTCGACTGGCTCGACCGCCGGCTACGCGGCGAACCGGCCGTCGACGAGTGCCGCCGCTGAGCGTCGAGGAGCCGCCCTGGTCAGAAGACGAGGACGCGAAGGTTCTCGGCGACGCACGCGGGCTTCGCCTCGCCCTCGATCTCGACGGTGTTGGTGACGACCATGTTCACGCCCTTGGGGGTCTCCTCGATCGAGGTGATCACCGCGTTCGAGCGGATGCGGGCGCCGACTTTCACCGGGTTCGGGAAGCGCAGCTTGTTCATGCCGTAGTTCAGGACCAGCTTGGGGCCCTCGACGGTGAAGATCTTTCCCGCGATCATCGGCAGCAGCGACACCGTCAGGTACCCGTGGGCGATGGTCGTCCCGAACGGGCCGGACTTCGCACGCTCGGGGTCGACGTGAATCCACTGGTGATCGCCGGTCGCATCGGCGAAGGCGTCGACCCGTTCCTGGGTGATCTCGAGCCACTCGCCCGAGCCGAGGTCCTCGCCGATCGCGGCCTTCAGTTCGTCGACACTGGTGAACGTCCGTGTGGTGTGCGTCATAGTCCGCGTAGTCTACCGTGGGCCCATGGGCACACCTCGCGTTGCACCGGGTGGTTTCCGGGAGCTCGGGCCGGTCAATTTCGTCTTCGCGCGGGGGGCTGCACGCGTCATGGGTGTCGACGACGCGCACATCTTCTCGACCCTGGGTCGCGCGAAGGGGTTGTTCCGCGGTTGGCTCCACTTCAGCAGTCGCCTCATGCCGTTCGGTGTGTTGTCGCGCAAGGACTCCGAGATGGTGATCATCCGGGTGGCCCACCTGCGGCATTGCGGCTACGAACTCGACCATCACCGGCGCCTCGGCCGTCGGGCCGGGATCACCGCCGACGAGTTCGACCGGATCCTGGCGGGTCCCGACGCCGGGTGGGGTGATCGTGAACGGGCGATCCTGCGCGCGGTCGACGAACTCGTCGAGACCAAGGACGTCTCCGACATCGCCTGGCAGGCGTTGTCCCGGCACCTCGACGACCGGAAACTCATCGGGTTCACCCTGCTCGTCGGTCAATACGACAGCCTCGCGACCACCATCCACACGCTGCGCGTCCAGCGCGACGCCCGCTCCTGACTGCGACAGCCCTGACATGGAGTCGATCGCGCAGCGCCTGATGCGCAACGAGTACTTCGCCGAGATCTACGAGCATCTCTGGCGGCCGACCTTCACCCGGCTCTTCAGCCTCGGCGGCCGTTCCACCGCCGACTTCGACCGTGCACTACGCGCCTACCTCGCCCGCCCCGGTGACCGGTTGGTCCTCGATGTCGCCTGCGGCCCCGGCAATTACATACGCGAGATCGCCGACGGACTCACCGGCGACGGTCGCTGCATCGGGATCGACTTCTCCGCGCCCATGCTGGCGCGGGCCGCGCAGACCAACGCGGTGGGGCGGGCCGCGTTCCTGCGGGGTGATGCCCACGCATTGCCGTTCGCCGACAACACTTTCGACGTGGTGACCTGCCTGGCGGCCCTCTATCTGATCCCCGACCCGCTTCCGGTCGTCGACGAGCTGGTGCGGGTGACCGCACCGGGCGGCGAGATCGTGGTCTTCACCTCGGTGACGACGCCGCTCACCTCGTTCCCCGGCGTCCGGCCGCTCGCCGGGGCGAGCGGGTACCGCATCTTCGACGACCACGAGATCGTCGAACGCCTCCGACGCGCGGGCCTGGACGACGTCGAGCAGACGATCACCGGTCAGGGGCAGTTCGTGCTGGCACGCAAGACGGCGTCGTAGGCGGCCCGAGGCGTCAGAAGTCCCGGTAGTCGCGGACCGTCATCCGCGGGCCGCGTCGTTCGGGCCGGACGCCCCGTCGCGCGACCAGCCTGATGATTCGTTGACGTTGCCCCGCATAGGGTTCGAGCAGTTCGAGCATGCCCGCGTCGTCGACGGCCTCGCCGATCAACGTGAGTCCCACCAGTTTCGGGATGTGGTAGTCGCCGACGTTGACCACGTCGGGGTCGCCGAGTGACCGCGACAGCGTCTCGGCCTCGGTCCACTGGCCGACACCGCGGAGCACGGTGAGCTTCCGCGCATGTCGCTCGACGTCGATGGTGGTGGCGCCGCGAATGGTCCGCATGCGGACCGGTTCGATGCCGCTGCGGTGCCACTCCCAGCTCGGGATGCGCACCCAGTCCTGCCGGGCGGGCGGCACCCGCATGGTCTCCGGGACCGGTCCGGGCGCGGGAGAGCCGAAGCGGCGCACCAGATATCGCCAGGCACGGAACGCCTCCGCGCCGACGACCTTCTGTTCCAGGATCGCGGGGACGAGCGCCTCCCAGACCCGGTCGGTGCGTGAGAGCCGCAAACCCTCGGCGCGGCGCACCAGTTCCCGCACAACGGGATCGCGGGGGACGAGGGCGTCGGGATCGTCTCGCGCACCGAGGAAATCCGGCATCTGGTCGAGCAACCAGTCCGCGCCGGGACCCCATGCGCGACCGACGACGACGCCGGACCGCACGGCGATCGTCAGGGTGCCCGGCCCGTCGGGGGTGTGCACCGCCCGCCAGACCGAACCGTCCCTGGCGTAGACGAACGCCGGGTCGCCCGCACCGCGCCGGTGCAGGCCGACCGTTGCCCGCAGGTCGAGCGGCCACGGGAGCGTCCACTCCCGGACCCGCTCGTCTGCACTCACACGTCTACAGGTTGATCATGTGCCCGAGAGCGCCGTGGAACGTCTCCTGCAGTGCTTCCGACATGGTCGGGTGCGTGTGCACGTTCCGCGCCAGCTCCTTGGCCGTGAGATCCCACTTGTGGGCCAGCGTCATCTCCGGGAGCATCTCGGAGACGTTGTCGCCCACCAGGTGTCCGCCGAGCAGCTCGTCGGTGTCGGCATTGGTGACGAGCTTGGCGAAGCCCGCGGTCTCGCCGAGCCCCTGGGCCTTGCCGTTGGCCGAGAACGGGAACGTGGTCGCTTTGACGTTGTAGCCCTCGTCCTTGGCCTGCGCCTCGGTGAGGCCGAACGATGCGACCTGCGGCTGACAGAAGGTGGCACGCGGCATGAACCGGTAATCACCGAGGGTCATGGTCTCGACGCCGGCGATGGTCTCGGCGGCCACCACGCCCTGGGCCTCGGCGACGTGCGCGAGCTGCAGTTTGGCGGTGACGTCGCCGATGGCGTAGATGCCGTCGACGTTGGTGCGCATGTAGTCGTCGATGGCGATGGCGCCGCGATCGGTGAGTTCGACACCGGTCTTGTCGAGGCCGAAGCCCTCGACACGCGGGGCGAATCCGACGGACATGAGGACCTTGTCGACGGTGAGCTCACCCTCTTTGTCCTTGGCGTCGGTGTAGGCGACGGTGACGCTGTCGCCGTTGTCGGTGACCTTCTGGACCCGGGTGGAGGTCAGCAACTTGATGCCGAGCTTCTTGTACTCCTTGGCGAGGGCCTTCGAGGAGTCGGCGTCCTCGTTGGGGAGCACGCGATCGAGGAACTCGACGATCGTGACGTCGACGCCGTAGTTGGCCATGACGTAACCGAACTCCATGCCGATGGCGCCCGCACCGACGATGACGATGGACTCGGGCAGCTCACGGGTCAGGATCTGCTCTTCGTAGGTGACCACGTTCTCCGACAGTTCGACGCCGGGGAGCAGCTTGACGGTCGACCCGGTGTCGATGATGACGTTGTCGAACGTGATCTCCCGGTCGCCCACCTTGATGGTCTTGGCGTCGGTGAACACGCCGTAACCGTCGATCTCGGTGATCTTGTTCTTCTTCATCAGGTAGTGGACGCCCTTGACGATGCCGTCCGAGACCTTGCGGCTGCGGTCGAATGCCGCGCCGAAGTCGAAGGACACCTCACCACTCATGCCGAAGGTCTTGGCCTGATGGTTGAAGATGTGTGCGAGCTCCGCATTGCGCAACAGGGCCTTGGACGGGATACATCCGACGTTCAGACACACACCGCCCCAGTACTTCTCCTCGATGACGGCGGTTTTCATGCCCAGTTGAGCCGACCGGATCGCGGCTACGTACCCACCTGGACCTGCACCCAATACAACTGTTTGAAAGTGTTCAGCCACGACTGCCAGCCTACGTCGCGCCCGACCGTCGCCGCAGAGTGTCCCACTACTCGCCGGTAGCAACCTGCGCATTCAATCATTGATTGAAACATCGACTGAACTGTGCTTTCCTCGACGTGTGACTCAGACCACGCGCGCCGGACGCGGTGAGCGCCGCGATTCGACGTCGCTGCCCACCCGCGACGCCCTGCTGGCCGTCGCCGAACGTCTCTTCCTCGCCGAGGGATACGACAAGGTGTCCGTCCGGGCGATCTGCGCGGCCGCCGAGGCGAACCCGGCGGCGGTGCACTATCACTTCGGCACCAAGGACGACCTCACCATCGCGCTGCTGGAGTCTCGCCTGGGTCCGCTGTGGGCCGACCCGCTGGCCTCCCTCGACCCGGCCGGTACGCCGATCGCGCATGTCGTCGACGTTGTGGTGGCCCCCTTCGTCGACCTGCAGTCCGACCCAACCGGACATCTGCACCTACAGCTGCTCGCACGGTTTGTGTTCGCCCATCCCACCGCGAGCTGGACGTCGCGCTGGTTCGATCTCGATCCGTTCGCCGACATGCTCGCCGAGGCCGTCCCCGGCCTGACGGCGAGCGAGGCGCGCCGACGCTGGGCACTCGCCTTCCAGTTGATCCTCCTGCGGTTCGGGGGCACCGAGACCTCGAGCCCCGCCGCCGTGACGGCCCTGGCCGGCTTCGTCACCGCCGGACTGACCGCACCCGCCACGTGAGACACGAGTGAGAGGACCCGTTGTGGACAGCCCCACCACCGGACCGTTCAGCCCCGCCCGGCTGGGACCGCTGCACCTGCGGAACCGCCTGATCAAATGCGCCACCTTCGAGGGGATGACGCCCGACGCCCTGGTGACCGACGAACTCATCGAGTTCCATCGCGAGGTCGCCGCCGGCGGGGTGGCCATGAGCACGGTCGCCTACTGCGCGATCTCACCTGAGGGCCGCACCGACCGCCACCAGATCTGGATGCGCCCCGAGGCGGTTCCCGGATTGCGCAGACTCACCGACGCAGTCCACGCCGAGGGCGCACTTGCGGCGGCCCAACTGGGGCACGCGGGCGCGGTCGCGAACTCGGCGTCGAACCGGGCCGCCTCCCTGGGACCGTCACGGATACCCGCGCCGATGGGAATGTCGGTGACCCGTGCGATCAGCGTCGACGACATCGCCGACCTGCGGACCACGTTCCGCCGGGCCGCACGGCTTGCGGTGGACTCCGGCTTCGACGGACTCGAGATCCACTGCGGCCACAACTATCTCATCTCCAGCTTCCTGTCCCCGCTGCTGAACCGGCGTCGTGACGCCTACGGCGGGAGCCTCGTCAACCGCGCCCGCCTCGCCCGTGAGGTGGTCGAGAGCGTGCGCGACGAGGTCGGGGACGAGGCTGCGATCTGGGTGAAGCTCAACCTCTTCGACGGCGTCGGCCGGGTCGACCTCGAGCGCTCGCCCGCGGCGCGGGCCCGGGGCCGGGCGAGGCTGAGTGGCTTCAACGTCGACGAGGCATGCGAGGTGGCACAGCTACTGGAATCCGACGGCCACCTCGACGCCATCGAACCCACCGCGGGGAGTTCACTGCTCAACCCGATGTACCTCTTTCACGGCGAGGCACCCCGTAAGGAGTTCGCCGATGCGTTCTCCGGTGCCATGAAGTACGGACTGAAGGCCTTCGCACCGGTCTTCCTGAAGCACTACCGCTATCACGACGCCTACCTGCTGCCTCTCGCGCGCGAACTCCGTAAGGCCGTCGATCTGCCGCTCATCCTCCTGGGCGGCGTCACCGATCGCGCCTCGATGGATCTCGCGCTCGCCGAGGGCTTCGATTTCATGGCGATGGGGCGCGCGCTCCTGCGTGAACCCGACCTACCGCTACGCCTCGCCGCCGACCCGTCGACGACGTCGAAATGCGTCCACTGCAATCTCTGCATGCCGACGATCTACTCCCACACCCGATGCCCGGTCCGGACCGGCGAGGTCCCCGACCCGGTGGCCGCACAGCATTAGGGTGGGGGCCATGCCTCCCCGCCGTCGCAAGGACACCCCGCCACCGGCGACCGGCGGTTCGGAGAAGGAGGTGCTGGTCGGTTTCCTCGACTATCTGCGCGCCTCCGCGGTGGCCAAACTCGACGGCGTCTCCGAGGTCGACGGGCGTGCGGCCGCGGTGCCGTCGGGCACCAGCCTGTTGGGGGTGGTCCGCCACCTGACGTTCGTCGAACGGTTCTTCTTCCTGGGCGAGGACGCGGACGACTGGCAGGCGACGTTCACCTGCCCCGACGACGAGACCGTGGCGTCGGTGCAGGCGGCGTACCGCCGCGCGGTGTCCGAGGCCGGCGAGGTCATCGACGCCTACACCGATCTCGCCGAGGCGGCGCCCAGGGCGAGCGGACGTCGCTCCTCCCCGTCGATGCGGTGGGCGTTGACCCACATGATCGAGGAGACCGCCCGTCACGCCGGCCATCTCGACATCATCCGCGAGGGCGTCGACGGCCGGACGGGCCGCTGACCGTCAGCGCCGGATGAACTCGCCGTTGCTCTCCTCGTCGTCGTAGTACTCGATCGTCATACGCGGGCCGTCGAACGTGACCTGCGAGATCGAGCCCGGTTCGGCGTTCTCGTTGAGCAGATCGAACGTGAACGTGTTGCCGTCCCAGTGAGCGAGTTCGTGTTTGCGGACTCCGCCCGGCCCCATCTCCAGGACGAGCTTCCCGTCGCGTTCGACGATCTCCGCCGGTCCGTACACCGCGTTGGCGTAGGTACCCACATACGACGGCAGTGGTTGCGACGGTGCGGGATTCGACGGCGGTTCCTTGCCGACGAGTTCGCCGCTCGGCACGCTCAGGGGCGCATACGCCTTGGCGTAGAGGTCGCGCCAGTCGTTGCGGATCTCGCCGAACTGCACGAGATCCATGAACTCGGCGGCGATCGAGTCCACCGCACCGAGGGGCGCGGCGTTGGACAGGACGACGATTGCGGTGTCGGCCGACGGCAGGATCGAGAACACCGTGCCGGCGCCCGACGCGAACGCGCCGGCATGGTTGAACTGCGTCCGCGCGTCCTCGGTCACCCCGACGTTGAAGCCGTAGCCGTACGATCCGGCGCGGTTGTCGGGCGTCTGGGGCGGGCTCGACACGATCTGCGGTGAGAGGGCCGGGAGCAGCGCGTCGGGGGCCACGACCTCCTGGCCGTTGTGCTTGCCCTGCGCCAGCACCATCTTCAGCCACGTCGCCATGTCGTTGACGTTCGAGCTCACACCGCCGGCGGGTGACTGCGCATCGGGATCGCGCGGGATCGGGGTCTTGACCCACTTGTCGTCTTCCTTGATGTGCCCCACCGCGCGGTCGGCCCGGCGCTCGAAGTCGACGTAGCGGGAGCTGGTGCTGGTCATGCCCAGCGGACCGTAGATGAGGTCCTGCGACAGCGTCGCCCAGTCCGTCCCGGCCTTCACCGCCACCGCCTCGCCACCGGTCGTCACCCCGAAGTTGGTGTAGGCGTAGCTGATCCGGAACGGGTCGAGCGGCATGAAGCGCATGCGCTGCATGATCTCCTGCTGCGAGTACCCCATGTCCTCCAGTTTGTCGCCCGCGTGGTCCGGCAGACCGGATCGGTGCGAATACATGTCGCCGACGGTCACGGTGCGCGTGACGTACGGTTCGGCGAGCGCGAACCAAGGCAGCGATTCCACGATCGGCATCTCCCACGTCACCGTCTTGTCGGTGACGGCGGCCGCGACCACCGTCGATCCCACCGACTTCGACACCGACGCCAGCTGGAAGACGGTGTTCGGGTCGACGGCCTCACCGGTCGTGATGTCCTTGACGCCGAACCCCTTGGCGTACTTGGTCTCCCCACCGGACACGACCGCCACGGCCACACCCGGGATCTTGGTCGACTCCATCATCGAGTTGACCAGGTCGTCGAGTTGCCCGACCGCCTTGTCGACCGCATCGGCCGGCAGCGGTTCGGCGGCGACGGCATTCGGGTTCTCCAGAGACTCCGATGCAGACGGCGGCGCCCCGGTGCCCGACGACCCGCTGTCGCAAGCCGCGACGAGCGCGACCACGGCGACGACGGAACAGGTGGCCATCGAGAGGCGGGCCCATCTCGACGTCCGCGGGGGTTCATGGCCGGGACAGCGGGCGGGAACGGAATGGGCAGTGGCCATGGGGGTCTCCTCGACGTCGCTGCGTCACGATACCCCGCGCGGACAACCTGTAGTGGGCGTTTTGCCGGGGCCGACACCGTGAGCGCTCCTGCGCGGAGCACGGTCGCGACGGCCGCCCGCGTAGTTTGGACGCCATGACCGAGCACGGCTACGACGCCCCCACGTCCGACACCGACCCGTACCTGTGGCTGGAGGACGTCACCGGCGACGACGCGCTGTCCTGGGTGCGCGCGCACAACGAGCCCACGGTGGCGGCGTTGACGTCGTCGGAACGCTTCCGCGAGTTGGAGGCCGCAACGCTTGCCGCCCTGGACACCGACGACCGCATCCCCTACGCGCGTCGCCGCGGGGAGTACCTGTACAACTTCTGGCGCGACGCGACCAACCCGCGTGGCCTCTGGCGTCGCACGACGTACGACTCCTACGTGACCGACACCCCCGACTGGGATGTCCTCATCGACGTCGACGAACTCGCACGCGCCGAGGACGAGAACTGGGTGTGGGCCGGCGCCTCCGTACTGCGCCCCGAGTACGAGCGCGCGCTGATCTCCCTCTCGCGCGGCGGCGCCGACGCCTCCGTGGTCCGTGAGTTCGACATCCCGTCGCGCACCTGGGTCGCCGACGGCTTCGAGCTGGCGGAGAACAAATCCGACGTCGGGTGGATCGATCGTGACACCGTATATGTCGGAACGGATTTCGGCGTGCAACCGGACGGGCTGAGCTCGCTGACCGATTCCGGTTACCCCCGCATCGTCAAGCGCTGGACGCGCGGCACCCCGCTGTCGGAGGCCGTGACGGTCTTCGCGGGCGAGACCGGGGACGTGTCAGTGCGGGCGAGCTACGACAGCACACCGGGATTCGAACGCCACTTCGTCGGTCGCGCCACCGACTTCTTCAACTCACTCGACTACGAACTGCGCGACGGCCGCCCCGAGTTGCTCGACGTGCCCACCGACGCGCACGCCGGGGTCCGGATGAACTGGCTGCTGGTGCTCACGCGATCGGAGTGGGAGATCGACGGCACCGCGCACGCACCGGGCACACTGCTGGCCTTCGACTACGAGGCCTACCGGGCGGGCGACCGCGACGCGGCCGTGCTCTTCGCGCCCGATGCGCACACGAGCCTCGTCGACTACGCCTACACGCGTTCGCATCTCATCATCGTGAAGCTGCACGACGTGCACACCCGGGTCGAGGTACTCGAACTCGGCACCTGGCAGGCCGTGGACATGCCGGGTCTGCCCGACCTCGCCACGGTCTCGGTCCTCGACACCGATCCCGACGAGAGCGACGAGGTGTTCTGGTCGGCGACGTCGTTCACCGATCCGCCGAGTCTGCTCCACGGCCAGAGCGGCCGGGCTCCGGAGGTCATCAAACACAGCCCCGCGTTCTTCGACTCCGACGCGGTGACCGCCGAGCAGCACTTCGCGACGTCCGACGACGGCACGCAGGTGCCGTACTTCGTGGTGCGTCGGCGCGACGTGTCCCAGGGACCGACGCTGCTCTACGGCTACGGCGGATTCGAGAATGCCCTCACCCCGAGCTATCTCGCGATCGCCGGGCAGAGCTGGATCGAGCGCGGCGGGATCTACGTCATCGCCAACATCCGGGGCGGCGGCGAATACGGCCCGTCGTGGCACACCCAGGCGCAGAAAGCGGGACGGCACAAGGTGTACGAGGATTTCGCCGCCGTCGCGCGTGCCCTCGTCGACACCGGACTCACCACTGCGTCACAGCTGGGCGCCCAGGGCGGTTCCAACGGCGGGTTGCTCATGGGAGTGATGCTGACGCGCTATCCCGAGCTGTTCGGCGCTCTGGTCTGCCAGGTCCCGCTCATCGACATGAAGCGCTACCACCTCCTGCTGGCCGGGGCGTCGTGGATGGCCGAGTACGGCGACCCCGACGACCCCGAACAGTGGGAGTTCATGAAGCCGTTCTCGCCCTATCAGAACGTCGACGCGGACGCGACATACCCGCCCATCCTGGTCACGACGTCGACCCGCGACGATCGCGTCCACCCCGGTCACGCGCGCAAACTCGTTGCCCGCCTGGAGGAAACCGGTCACGACGTGCAGTACTACGAGAACATCGAGGGCGGCCACGGCGGCGCGGCGGACAACAAGCAGGCCGCGTTCAAATCGGCCCTGGCCTACGAGTTCCTCTGGCGGACACTGTCTCCCGAGGACTGACCGCTCCGGAAGACCACCACTGCCGCCGGCCGGACCGAGCGCTCGCCGACGACCAGCCCGGGACGGAGCAGCTCGGCGACGGTGCGGTCCGCGGAGGTGTCGTCGGTCGGATGGACGTCGACCGCCTCCATGGTGCGGGCATCGAAGTCGGTCCCGGCCGGCGGTGCGACGACCGCTCCCCCGCGGCCGACGATGAGGCGTTCCAGTCCGGCGCGCAGCAGCTCGAACGCCGGCCGGTCGGCCTCCGACGCCGAGACCGCGCACGTCGCCGCGTCGGTGTGGAGCGCGAAGAGGTCGACCAGCAGGGCGGAGTCCACCCCGGCCGCCGCGGACGGGGTCTTCGCGGCGTCGACGAGCCGCTCGATCGTCCTGGTCTGCCGCGCAACCATGAGGGCGAGGTCGGACACCTGCTCGCCCAGCTCCGCGAGCCCGTCGGTTCGCCCGGGCGCAGAGCCCTCCGGAGACGTCATTCCGCCAGCGTAATCAACTCCACAGGCCGATCGTCCGGGACCGGCGAGACCGTCTGCGCTGCTAGCATCCCCGATCGTGGGCGTAATCGGGATCGACCTCGGAACCACCAACTCGGCGATGGCGAAGATCGACGCCGACGGCCGCCCGGAGGTGATCGTCGGACTGACCGGCGCACCGACCACCCCGTCGACGGTGTTGCTGACGTCGCCGACGGATCACGTCGTCGGCGAAGGGGCCCGCCGGCAGGCCAGGCTCGACCCGGAGAACGTCTGCAGCCTGGTGAAGCGGCGGATGGGCGATGCCCAGTGGCGTTTCGTCGCGCACGGCCAGACGTGGTCGGCGCCGGCGATCTCGGCACTCATCCTCAAGTCGCTGATCTCCGACGCCGCGTTCGCCGGCGAGCAGGTCGAGCGGGCCGTGATCACGGTGCCCGCCTACTTCGGCGACGAGGAGCGGCGCGCGACGATCCAGGCCGGCACCTATGCCGGCCTCGAGGTCGCGGGGGTCCTGTCCGAGCCGATCGCCGCCGCTCTGTCCTACGGCTTCAGCCGCCTGACCGACCCGCTGGCCAAGGGCACACCCGACGAGACGGTCCTGGTCTACGACCTCGGCGGCGGGACCTTCGATGCGACGGTCATCGAACTCGCCGACCGCCGGATCACCGTGCTCGCCGTCGACGGCGATCACCAGCTCGGCGGTGCCGACTGGGATGAGCGGTTGGCGCTGCACCTCTCGCGCACGTTCTGCGCCGAACACCCCGACGCCGAGGACCCGCTCGACGACTCGGCCGGCTCGCAGTCGCTCATCCTCGCCGCTGAGCGCGCCAAACACGAACTGACCGAGTCGGATTCGACCTCGGTCATCGTCGCCCACGACGGCGCCCGGTCGGTCATCACGCTCACCCGGGCCGAACTCGAGGAACTCACCCGTCCGCTGCTGGCCCGGACCGTCGAACTCACCCGGTCATGCCTGGCCGCCGCCGAACGCCGAGGCGTGTCAGCCGTCGACCGTGTCCTGCTGGTCGGCGGTTCGTCGCGGATGCCGATGGTCGCGCGGGAACTCGCCGCCGCACTGGGCACGACACCGGAACTGAACGACCCCGACCTCGCCGTCGCCCGCGGGGCAGCGATCTACGGCGAGAAGCTGGAGATCGAACGACTCGTCCGCGCCGACCTCACCACCCGCGGACGCCTGCGCGAGGACCGCGGTCTCGACGGCGTCGCACCGGCCGACCTCGACGAGTCCTGCACCCGGGTCGCCCACGCGTTCGCGCTGCCCGTCAGCAGTGTCCGCCGCACGCTCGAGGTCGTCGTGGACACAGTGGTCTCCCGCGGTTTCGGGGTGCTGGCGGTCAACGGCCACAACGGCGAACTGGAGGCCAGCTGGCTGGTCCAGCGGAATTCGACTCTCCCGATCCGGGTGCGACGGTCGTTCGGGACCATGCGACGCGACCAGTCCCGCATCGAGCTGGTCGTGCTGGAACAGCAGGGGCAGTCGGCTTCCCCGAGACCGGAGGACGCCAAAGTCCTCATCGAAGGAGCGATCACCGACATCCCGCCCGGATACGACGAGGGCAGCGAGGTGTCGGTGACCTTCGAGATGGCCTTCGACGGCGTCCTGCACGTCACCGCGTTCCACGTCGATGCGCAGATCCCGCTCACGTTATCGGCCAAAACCGGTGCCTCGCTGTCGAAATCGGAGGTCGAGCGGGAACTCGACCAGGTCCACCGCTCCCGGCGCCGCGACCACTGACGGCGTCCGCCGGAGGGGAGAGACCTGATGGAACCGTTCGTCGGCAACGACTATCGCAAACGTGTGCTCGCTGCGGTCGAGAAACGCGGAGGCCCGAGCGAATCGGATTCGTTCGAACTGTATGACCTCCCGATCGAGGAGGCCGAGCGGCTCGACGACGCCGCGGTGGCCGCCCGACTCGACGAGGTGTGGGCCTTCTGGCAGAAGCAACGCGACCACCCGAAGTACCGAATCCTGGTGGCCCGGTTGGTTGCCGAACACGACGAGCGGTCGGCGCCGTTGCGGCACAAGACCGGTCGGATCGCCGAGGCCCGTGCGGTGAGCACCCGACGCGAACTGCGCGATCAGCAGCGATTCGAACTTCTCGACAACGCGATCGCGCGGCTCAACGAGCGCTACGGCGGAATCCCGAGATCCAAGCGCGCCGGGCTGGACGAGATCGGCGCCATGGGCGGCCTCGATCCGGCCGAGATCGCCACCCGACTGCGGCGTCACCGCATCGTCGACGACGCCCCGCCCGCGTCGGCCGAACCCGCGCCGCCGCGGGTGTCCTTGTCGGCGCAGCAACGCGGTCAGATCGCCGACCTGCTCGCCGAGTTCGACCGACTCCGCGACGGCGATCCCACCCCGACGCTCCTGACCCTGCTACACCTCGACACCGACGCCGCCGCCGACCGCGGCGTCATCGAGTCGCGGGCCGTCGCGCTCAACGAACGAGCCCGTGAGCTCGCCGCCGGCCGCTTCCGCGCGGTCCTCGACGAGCTGCTGGTCCACGTACACGACGTCCTGCTCTCCGATCCCGTGCTGGCGCAGGAGTATCGGCAATCGGTCGTCGACGCCGTGACCGACCATCTCCGACCACGGGTCCGAGCCGCGGTCCTGGTCGAGGACGAACTGGGTGCGCAGGACCATGAGTTCCTGCTCGACGAGGCCCGCACCCGCGGACTCGGCACACGCGACGCGCGCACCGTGATCGCCGGACTCGCCGCCGAATTCGGAGCAGCCGTGAGCCCACCGGCCGGCCCCCCGCCGTCGGCCGAGCCACCCACGCCGCCGAAGCGGTTGTGGGAGAACGATCTCCGCGCCGCCCGCGCGGCCTTGCGCGACGGCCTGCCCGTCCGGGCGCGCGCGGCCATCGCCGATGCGCGTGCCGGAGCCGGCGACGATGCCGCGGCGCTCCGGCAGATCGCGGCGGTCGCCGACGAGGTCGAACGGGTCATCGCGCAGGCGGTGGCGGACTCCCGCCGGGCCCGGGATCTCGCGGACGAGATGCGCCACGTCGCGGCGCTCGAACTGCTGGAGGACGTGTTCCGGCGGGCCCGGGACATCGACCGTCTTCCCGACTCGGGCGGGTCGCTCCAGGCCCGCCTCGAGGCGTCGCGGGACATCGTCGCCCAGGCGGGCGAGATCGCGCGGTCGGCATCCGTGAGCAACCCGGCAAGCCTCACCGCCGCTGCCGAGATGCGACGTCGGATCACCGATCACGAAGGCCTCAACTCGGCGGCGACGGTGCTGACCGTGGAGCCGCCGCGCAACGTCCGGTTCGTCGCCGAGAGTGGTGCGATCACCGTCTCCTGGGATCCGTCCGCGACGGAGTCGGTGACCTACCGCGTCGTGCGCATCGGGTTCGACGGGTCGACCCGGACGCTTGGCCGCACCGCGGGGACCGAACTCTCCGACGGCAGTCGGCCCGACCCGGTGCCGCCGGTGTACGAGGTCACCGCCGTGCTGGCCGGAAACCAGTCCGCCCCCGCCCGCTCCGACGCCGTCCCCGCGC
>NZ_JAFFZF010000051.1:0-28269 GCF_016924115.1 Gordonia sp. BP-119 | reverse complement strand
GGCCCGCAGTGACCGAGACCGACCCCACCGCCCCCGCCCTCGCCGCCCCGGTGGAGAAGGTCCGCGGCGCGTTGTTGCGGTATCGCGTCCTCGCCTGGATCACCGGCGTGTGGTTGCTGCTGCTCGTCGTCGAACTCGTCCTGACCTACGGCTACGACAACCACGCTCTGGACTTCGTACCGTTCGTGCACGGCTGGGTGTACTTCGTCTACTTGATCATGGCCATCGACCTCGCTATCAAGGTCCGCTGGAGCGTCGGCAAGACCATCATCACCGCGATCGCGGGCACCATCCCCTTCCTGTCCTTCTGGTTCGAGCACAAGCGCACCAAGGAAGTGAAGGCGCAGTTCAACCTCTGATCTTCTCGCGCTGGTCGGCCGTTCACCCGGGTCGGGCTGACTGGACCCCGTGCGGATCGTCCAGCTCGCGAACTTCTACGGCGGCCGCTCCGGCGGTCTGCGCACCGCGGTGGACCGCTGGGGCGCCGGGTATGCCGGGGCCGGTCACGACGTCGTCCTGATCGTTCCCGGCGCCGATCCCGGCGAGGAGACGCTGAACTCTGGGGTCACGCGGATCACCGTGGCCGCACCGCGGATTCCCGCCTCGGGCGGCTACCGCCTGGCGTCGGCCCGCCGCGTCGCCGACGTCCTCGCCCATCTCCGTCCCGACGCCCTCGAGGTGTCCGACCGCCTCACCCTGCGCGGCTTCGGCCGGTGGGCTCGCAGGCGAGACATCCATTCGACGATGGTGTCCCATGAACGCCTCGACCGGCTGCTCGGCCAGGTCATGCCCGGCCGCTCCGCACGTGCACTGGCCGACCGCGCGAACGCGGCCACCGCCCGTGACTACGACACCGTCGTGTGCACCACCGACTTCGCCGCCGCGGAGTTCAATCGAGTGAGGGCGACCAACGTCGTCCGCGCCCCGCTCGGCGTCGACCTCGATGTCTTCGACCCACGACACCTCGACCCGAACCTGGGCGCACGGTGGTCCGACGGCACCAGTGCGCTCATCGCCCACTGCGGACGCCTCTCGGTGGAGAAGCGCGCCGACCGCAGCATCGCCGCGCTCGGCAGACTCCATCGGTCGGGAACGCCGGCGCACCTGGTGATCGCGGGCGACGGGCCGATGCGAGCCCCGCTGCAGCATCTGGCCCGCGGATTGCCCGTGACCTTCCTGGGCCATCTCTCCGAGCGGAGTCAGGTCGCCGCCCTCCTCGCCAGCGCCGACATCTCCCTCTCCCCCGGTCCGCACGAGACCTTCTGCCTCTCCGCGCTGGAATCACTGGCCGCCGGCACACCGGTCATCGGGTCGCAGTCGTCGGCGGTCGCGACCCTGGTCGACGACACGTGTGGCGCGGCTGCCGAGGACTCCGGCCCGGGCTTCGCGAGCGCGATCCGGCAGGTCCTCAGCCTCCCCCGCGTCGACCGCGAACGGGCGGCGCGTCATCGAGCGACCCAGTACCCCTGGCCCGACTCGGTCGCGCGGATGTTGGGAGTCCACGCGGGCTGCTGAGCGCCCCTCTGCTTCGCCCCGTGCACAGGCGATGCATTTCGACGCCCGGTCGACGGGATCGAGCGCACAATTGAAACTGTACCGTCTGGACGGTATAGTTATATGTGATCCGGGAAGTCCCCGGGACATCGAGCACGGAGGGTCCGATGGCACGCACGTCCGGGCGGAGTGCTGCCGACACCCGACGGTTGATCCTCGACGCCGCGGCCCGGCTGATTGCGCGACACGGTGCCGCCGTGTCCGTCTCCGAGATCGCCGCCGCGGCCGGGGTGTCGAAGGGCGGACTGCTCTACCACTTCCCCGCCAAGGACGGCCTGCTCGAAGAACTCGCGGCGGACCTGATGGCCCAGTTCCGGTCGAACGTCGAACGGACCGCCGACGAGGAGGACGACGCGCCGGGACGGCTGACCAGGGCCTACATCCGGGTGAGTTTCGCCGACGCGCGAGACTCCGCCGGCCTGCGCGACCAGATCGCGCTGGCCGCCAGCCTGATGTACGAACCGGGCCCGGCCGCGCTCGCCCAGCAGGACGCCGATCACTGGCGTGCCGCGCTGTCCGACGACGGTCTCGACCCGGCGGTCACGCGGCTGATCATCGCGGCCGCCGACGGCTCGAACACCGCTCCCCTGTGGGGAGCCGTCCTCGACGACACCGAACGGGCCGCCCTCGAAGCAGACCTCATCGCTCTCACCCACACACACGCAAAGAAGGGATCATGACCGACATCACCTACCGCCCCTACCGTTCCACCGACGCCGAAGACGTCAAGAAGATCATCGACGAGGCGTTCTACATCCACCGCTACGTCCACGGACAACACGTCCTGGACGCGGCACTCGAGGTCTACCTCCGCGAGCAACTCGTCGCGAGTACCTGGAGTCGCGTCGCGGTGAAGGACGGCCGCGTGGTGGGAATCATCCTGGGACGGATCGACGGCGAGCCACATCTCGGCGAGCGGACGAAGAACCGCGCGCTGCTCTGGGCGCATACCGCCAGAGCTGCGATTCTCGGACTGCCCCAGTGGAAGTCGCTGCGGGCCCTGTTCGCTTTCGAGTCGGTGGCCCACCGGCTCGGCGCCGCGACGGGCACGTCGCTCGACGACGAACTGACCCTGTTCGCCGTCGCCTCCACGACACGAGGACACGGCGTCGGGGCGACCCTCTATCGGGCGTTCCTGGACCATCTCCGCGACCGCGACCGGTCGGACTTCCATCTGTACACGGACTCGTTGTGCACCTTCGGGTTCTACGAGCGACAGGGGATGTCGCGTGCCGGCGCCGACGACATGGACATCCTGCTCGACGGCGAACCGCACACGTTGGGGGTCTACATCTACACCGGCGCCGCGAGCTGATCGGAGTCCGGACGCCGACGCAAGGGGGGTCAGCCCGCGAGCGCCCGCAGCGCCGGAACCAACTGCGCCAACGCTTTTCCGCGGTGACTGAGCCCGTCCTTCTCCGCCGGCGACAGTTCCGCCGCGGACCGGCCGTCGGCGATCTCGTCGTCCGGGGCGAACAACGGGTCGTACCCGAAACCGTGCGGCCCGCGCTCCTCCCGCAGGACCCGCCCACGCCACTCGCCGCGCACCACCGTCTCCGTCCCGTCCGGCAGCACAAGCGCGCAGGCCGAGACGAACGCGGCGCCGCGTCGGTCGTCCGGGGTGTCCGACAGCTGGGCGAGCAGCAGCGCGTTGTTGGCCGGGTCGTCCCCGTGCCGGCCCGACCAACGCGCCGACAGCACGCCCGGCATGCCGTTCAGGGCATCCACCGCGAGACCGGAATCATCCGCGAGACATGGGATTCCGATGGCCTTAGCGCCCGCGCGGGCCTTGATCAGCGCATTGTCCTCGAAGGTGGCACCGGTCTCGGGTTCCTCCGGGTACTCGGCCACGGCGTCGAGACCGATGACCTCCACCCTGGTGATTCCCGCGGCGTCGACGACGCGCTGCAATTCGGCGAGCTTCTTGCGATTACGGCTGGCCAGCAGCACCGAGGACATCAGGCCCGTCCGGGGAGTTCGCCGGGGTACGGCTCGGCGAGCACGGCTCGCTGCGCCTCGAACAGCTTCTCGGTACCGATCGCGGCCACGTCGAGCAGCGCATCGAGCGTCGAGCGCGGGAACGTCGCACCCTCGCCGGTGCCCTGCACCTCGACGAGCGTGCCGGCGTCGGTCGCCACGACGTTCATGTCCACCTCGGCGCGCGAATCCTCTTCGTAGGGAAGGTCGAGTCGGACGCGGCCGTCGACGACCCCCACGCTGACCGCGGCGATCGCGCACGAAAGCGGTTGCGGGTCGGACAGTTTGCCCGCGGCACGCAGGTAGGTGATCGCGTCCGCCAGCGCGACATAGGCACCGGTGATGGCTGCGGTGCGGGTACCGCCGTCAGCCTGCAGGACGTCGCAGTCCAGGGCGATGGTGTTCTCGCCCAGGGCACCGAGATCGACGCACGCACGCAGCGACCGGCCGATGAGTCGACTGATCTCGTGGGTGCGACCACCCACCCGGCCCTTGACCGATTCACGTGACGACCGGTCGTGGGTGGCGGCGGGCAACATCGCGTACTCCGCGGTCAGCCAGCCCAAGCCTGAACCACGACGCCACGGCGGGACACCCTCGGTGACACTCGCGGTGCACATCACCCGCGTCTTGCCGAATTCCACCAGGACCGAACCCGCCGGATGGCTGGTGAAACCGCGGGTGAACGTGATGGGACGGAGTTCGTCGTCGGCTCTGCCGTCAGCTCGTGTGGTCACGGGTCTCACTGTAACGACCGGCGCGGACACGACAGCTAGGTGAGGTCGAAGACCTGTCCCTGGCTGACGAGCTCCGTCGGACCGGAGAACGTGCTGCGGGCCTCGGCGAGGATCTCCGCCGAATCGGACCACGGGGCGACGTGGGTGATCGCGAGTGTTCGGACGTTCGCCTTGGTCGCGGCCTCCCCCGCCTCGATGCCCGACATGTGCAGATCCGGTGGGCGCTCCGAGGGCGCATGCGTCCACGACGCCTCGCACAGGAACAGGTCGGCGTCGGCCGCGAGGTCGATGAGTTCGTCGCACGGCGCGGTGTCTCCGCTGTAGGCGATGACCTGGCCGTCGGGACCGGTGATCCGCAGACCGAAGGTGTCGGGCGGATGATTGACGTTCATCGCCCGGATTCGCATCCCGCCCAGGGTGATCTCCTGGTCGTCGCTCCACTCGTGGACGTCGAAGGTGTCGGTGATGTCGTCGAGCTGTCCGGGGAATTCCGACGACCCGTAGCCGATCCGGAGGGCGGTGCCGGGTGGGCCGTAGAGCGGCGCCCGCCGCCGTGCCGGCTGTGGTGCGTACCGACGCCAGACGAGCATCGCGGGCAGATCGAGGCAGTGATCGGCGTGGAGATGACTGAGGACGACGGCGACATTGTTGGGGTCGGTGACGCGCTGCAGTTCGCCGAAGACACCCGGGCCGCAGTCCACGAGGACCGGTTGTTCACCGGGTACGGAGAGCAGGTAGCCGGAGCACGCGGCTCCCGGTCCGCCCACACTGCCCGAGCACCCGAGGACCGTGAGACGCATAGGCCCCACTGTGCCACGATTCCGCGCGCGGGCGGCGGCATACGGGTCACAAGTGCGCGGCGATGCGCGGTTGACCCCTCACACGTGCTGCACGGCTCCGATCACCGGCCCCAGGAATCGGTTCGACAGTTTCGCGAAGAGCTCCGGGTCACCGGTCGCCTGGAAGACGCGGGTGGCGTCGCGGCCGGTGTGCGGGTGCAGCAGGTCGGCCTCGGTGAGGACCCGGAAGAGGTCTTTCGCCGTCTCCTCCGCGCTCGACACCAGGGTGACCTCGTCGCCCATCGCCAGCTGGATGACCCCGGACAGCAGCGGGTAGTGGGTGCAGCCGAGGACCACGGTGTCCACGCCGGCCTGCTGCAGTGGTTCGAGGTAGCCCTGCGCGAGCCCGAGGATCTGTCGGCCGCTGGTGATCCCGCGTTCGACGAAGTCGACGAACCGCGGACAGGGCACCGCGGTGATCACCGCATCGCGTGCCGCCGCGAACGAATCCTGATATGCCCGTGAGAAAATCGTCGCCTCGGTGCCCAGCACGCCGATTCGGCCCGTCTTGGTGGCGACCACCGCGCGGCGCACCGCCGGCAGCACGACTTCGATGACCGGGATGGGGGCGTATCGCTCGCGCGCGTCGCGGAGGCAGGCGGCCGAGGCGGTGTTGCAGGCGATGACGATGGCCTTGACCCCTCGCTCGGCGAGGTCGTCGCCGATCGCGAGGGCGTGGCGTCGGATCTCGGGGATCGTCAGCGGACCGTACGGCCCGTTGGCCGTGTCGCCGATGTAGACGATGTCCTCGTCCGGCAACAGATCGATGATCGCGCGCGCCACCGTCAGTCCCCCGACACCCGAGTCGAAGATCCCGATGGGTGCGTCCTGGCCGCCCGCCGGGATTATGGCGCGACCCCCGGTGCGGTGACCGCCGGCTTCCGTCGATCCCGGGCCGCGAGTGCCCACGCCGCGAACACGCCGGCGATCGCGCCGAACAGGTGGGCCTGCCAGGAGACCAGGGGATCCGAGGGCAGGACGCCCCACAGGATCGATCCGTACACGAGGAACAGCACAAGGCCGCCGAGGATCTGCCACAGATCGCGGTTGAACAGGCCGCGGACGATGAGGAAGGTGAGCCAGCCGAACACGATGCCCGACGCCCCGACGGTGATCGAGTACGGCGCTGCGAACAGCCACACACCGACCCCCGACACCACCCAGATGATGCCGGTGACGATGAGGAACCGCCGCGTCATCAACACGAGAAAGCACAGCACCGCGCCGGGCATCAGGTTGGCGAACAGGTGTTGCCAGTCGCCGTGCAGCATCGGCGCCCACAGGATGCCGTCCAGTCCGTCGACCTGTCGTGGTTCGATGCCGTTCTGGTCGAGGTCGTAGTGGGTCGCCACGTCGATGGCCTCGATGACGAACAGCACCGCGACGATGCACGCGGTGATGATCGCCGAACGCAGCCACAGCGGACGCGCGCGTCGCGCGGGCTGCTGCCCGACCGGCGGGGTGTACGAGCTCATGGCTGGAAAGTCCTCGGTAGCGGGGTCAGGCCCAGAGCTGGCCTTCGAGTGCCTGCTCCGCGTCGTCGAGACTACCTTCGTACGCCCCGGTCGACAGATACTTCCATCCCGCGTCGGGCACGACGAAGCCGATGTCGGCGCGGGTCCCGGCCTTCAGTGCCCGTCGGCCGATACCGCGCGCGGCCTGCAGGATCGCACCGGTGGAGATCCCCGCGAAGATGCCCTCGAGGTCGATCAGTTCCCGCACCCGCGCGACCGCGTCGACGCCGGTCACCGAGAAGCGGCGGGTCAGCACCGAGTCGTCGTAGAGCTCGGGGATGAAACCCTCGTCGATGTTGCGCAGGCCGTAGACCTCGTCGCCGTACCGGGGTTCGGCGGCGACGATCTCGATATCGGGGTTGCGTTCGCGCAGGAACCGCCCGACGCCCATCAGCGTTCCGGTCGTGCCGAGCCCGGCGACGAAGTGGGTGATCTCGGGCAGGTCGGCGTACAACTCGGGGCCGGTGCCCTCGTAATGCGCCGCGACGTTCGCCGCGTTGCCGTACTGGTAGAGCATCACCCAGTCGGGATTGTCCGCGGCGAGGCCCTTGGCCACCGCGACCGCGGTGTTGGAGCCGCCCGCCGCGGGTGAGGAGATGACCTGCGCGCCGAACATCCGCAACAGCGAGCGCCGTTCCTCCGAGGTGTTCTCGGGCATCACGCAGATCAGTTGATAGCCCTTGAGTTTCGCCGCCATCGCGAGCGAGATGCCGGTGTTGCCGCTCGTGGGTTCGAGGATCGTCGAGCCCGGCCGCAGCAATCCGTCGCGTTCGGCCTGTTCGATCATCCGCAGCGCGGGGCGGTCCTTGATGGATCCGGTCGGGTTCCGGTCCTCGAGCTTGGCCCACAGGCGGACGTGCGGGCCCTCGTCGGAGTCGTCCCAGCGCGGCGAGAGCCGTTGCAGACCGATGAGCGGGGTGTTGCCGACCGAGTCGATCAGGGAGTCGTAGCGGGCCACGCTCAGCCGCCGGCGACCGCGGGCAGGATGGTCACCTCGTCACCGTCGTCGATCGGGGTGTCGAGGCCGCCGGAGAATCGCACGTCCTCGTCGTTGACGTAGATGTTGACGAACCGGTGCAGTTTGGCGGTGCCGTTCTCGTCGGGCGCGACGAGTCGTTCCTTCAGCCCGGCGTTGCCCGTCTCGAGGTCGTCGATCAGGGCGGCCAGCGTCGAACCCGACCCCTCGACGCGCTTCTCCCCGCCGGTGTGAGTACGCAGGATCGTCGGGATGGATACGGTGACAGACATGCTCAGCTCCTGATCTCGATCTCTTCTTCGGTGACCGCACCGTCGACGATGCGATAGCTACGGATCTCGGCGGTCTCGGGGTCGCGCGTGGACACCAGCACGTAATGGGCGCCGGGCTCGCCGGCGTAGGAGATGTCGGTGCGGCTCGGGTACGCCTCGGTGGCGGTGTGCGAGTGATAGATCACGACGGGTTCCTCGTCACGGCGGTCCATCTCCCGCCAGACCGCGAGCTGCTCGGCCGAGTCGAAACGATAGAAGGTCGGCGACCGCTCGGCGTTGATCATCGCGATGAAACGCTGCGGATCGTCGGAACCCTCCGGCCCGGCGATCACCCCGCAGGCCTCGTCGGGATGGTCGGCGCGCGCGTGCGCGACCATGGCGTCGACCAGCTCCTGCCCGATCTTCAGCATCGGTGTCGCATTCTCCTGTCCAGACGTGTCCACACCCGGGACCCCGGGGTTCCCCGAGGCGCAACATCGTCGCCGCGGCACCTATTCCGTTCGCCGTTCGCGACGACCCCGGTCAGCGGAACGCCGACGGCGCCGTCTGTGCGTAGGTGGGGATCGATGCGACCGGTTCCGCCGCGAGGACCGCGTTCACGATGGCCTGCTGGACGACGTCGGCCGCGGCCCGGCACACCTCGGCGACCACGGCGACGTCGGCATGCATACCCGCCGGCGCCGGCACCGGTGTCGACGGCCGGGCCGCACCCGTGGCGATGCCGAAGATCGTGTCCCCGTCGAGCGGCGAGTGCGCGGGCCTGATCGCCCGCCCGAGACCGTCGTGTCCGGCCATCGCCAGCCGCTTGGTCATCGGCGCGTCGAGCGCGGCATCGGTGGCCACGACACCGATCGTCGTGTTGAGCACGGTGTGCTTCGCCGCGAGGTCGGCGAGCGAGTCGATGTCGGCGGCCGACGGCCGGCGCAACCCCAGGCGGCCCAGTTCGGTCTCGCCGAGGTCCCACGGCAGCCCGGTCTGCGGGTCGATGACCGCCCCGACCGGGTTGGCGACCATCACTGCGCCGACGGTGATGCCGGCCGCGGGACCGGCGTCGAACGTCATCGACGCCGTCCCGACCCCGCCCTTGAGCGCGCCGGCCCGGGCGCCGACACCCGCACCCACACACCCGACGGCGAATTCCGTGTCCGCTGCGCGGACCGCGTCCACTCCGAAGTCCGCGTCGGGTCGGTGGTCCCAGGCACCGACGGGGAGGTCGAAGATCACCGCGGCGGGGACGATCGGCACCACGTGCCCGCGGTCGTCGAGCGGGAGTCCGATCCCGTCGGCCTCGAGCGCGCGCATGACCCCGTCGGCGGTGGCCAGTCCGTAGGCACTACCTCCGCTGAGCACGATGGCGTGCGCGGTCTGGACCGTGTTCGACGGGTCGAGGAGATCGGTTTCGCGGGTACCCGGACCGCCACCGCGGACGTCGACGGCGGCGATGGCGCCCGGCGCCGACACCCGTACGACGGTGGTCCCGGTGGCCCACCCGTGACCGTCGGGGGCCTCCGGTGCACCGGCGACCCGGGCGTCGGGGTCGACGCGGTGCGCGTGCCCGACGGCGAGGCCGGCGATGTCGGTGATGCGATTGCCGGCCGGGGCCGGTCGGCCGAGTGTGCTCACGAGACCCCTGACGTCGAAGCGGACGAAGTTCCCGAACGGAACCCTAATGGTGTGTCTCGGAAACAGGTGGCCGGTATCCGGTGGAGCGATCGGTGGTCTGGCAAGGCGGAGGAGGGAGGGATAGCGGAGCTATCTCGACCGACGACAACGCAGCCAGGCGCCGATCGAGCGCCGGAGACCAGTCGCTTATTTCCGAGACACACCACTAGTCACATCAGGGCTTCGACGAGGAGGTCCTGCATCACCGTGAGCCAGTGGTAGACGTCGAGATGCGCCGCATGCGGGTGGTCGGGTGGCAACTGCTCGGGCGTGTCCTCGGAGATCCCGAGCATCGCGCCGAGTGCCAGTCGCACGTCGTTGAGCGAGGTGAGCCACGCCGCGGCCTCGTCGGGAGTCAGGGCGAAGTCCCCGCCGCCGGCCGGCAGGGTGTCGAGCAACACCCGGGCGGCGCCGAGCTTGGCGTCGATGATCTGTGGTTCGTGCACGCTCCGCAGCGCCGAGTTCAGTTCGCCGTTGACGACCTCGGCGGAGAGTTCGTCGTCCTGGTCGGGCCGGTGGAAATCCGGGAGGAGACGGCCCAGGGTCACATCGTCGGGTGCCTGCGAGTGCCCGACGTCGATACCGGTCAGCCTCGCGAGGTCGTCGCGGGGCGCGGAATCGGCTCGTTCGGTGAGCAATTCGCACATCGACGTGACCATCGACGCGAGCAGCTCTGCTTCGTGCGCGTCGAGTTGCGATGCGATGCGCATCGTCTCGCCGCGCCCCTTGCGTTTCCAGGTGCGCACGCGTCTCAGTGTGCCTGCCGCGCCGCGAAGGCCGACCGACCGGTTCGGAGTCGTCCGCGGCCGGTCCGGGTCACGAATCCCGCTGCATCGTCGCCCACAGCCCCGCGGCGTGCAGCTTCGCGACGTCGGCCTCGACCTTGTCCCGGTCTCCGGAGGACACCACTGCCCTGCCCTCGGTGTGGACCTGCATCATCAGTTCGTTGGCGCGGGACTCGGAGTAGCCGAAGATCTTCTGGAAGACGAAGGTGACGTACCGCATCAGATTGACCGGGTCGTCCCACACGATCGTCATCCAGGGCTTGTCGAGTCCCGCCGCGCCGTCGGCGACCTCTGGTTCGGCAACCGCCGTACCGCCGGGGGTAGCCTCGTGCGCACGAGTTTCGTCAGGCGCCATGAGGACAGGGTAGGCGATTGTGAGCAACGACAACACCGCGCTGCTGACCGATCAGTACGAACTGACGATGGTCGCAGCGGCACTTCGCCACCCGGTTGCGCACCGCCAGTGCGCATTCGAGGTCTTCGCGCGCCGCCTCCCCGACGGCCGGCGCTATGGCGTGGTGGCCGGAACCGGCCGCGTTCTCGACGAACTCGCAGCGTTCCGGTTCGGCGACGAGGAGATCGCCGTGGTCGAGCGATTCCTCGACGCGGACACGGTGGCCTGGCTGCGGGACTACCGGTTCTCCGGTGACATCGACGGTTACCGGGAGGGCGAACTCTACTTCCCCGGTTCGCCGATCCTCACCGTCCGCGCGCCCTTCGCGGAGGGGGTCCTGCTCGAGACCCTGATCCTCTCGATCCTCAACCACGACAGCGCGATCGCGTCGGCCGCGGCCCGCATGGTCAGCGCGGCCGGGTCGCGCCCGATCATCGAGATGGGCTCGCGGCGCACCCATGAGCGCGCCGCGGTCGCCAGTGCGCGCGCCGCCTACATCGCCGGCGTCGCCGCCACCTCGAACCTCGAGGCGGCCCGGAGCTTCGGCGTGCCCAGCGCCGGCACCGCCGCCCACGCCTTCACCCTCGGTTTCACCGGCCCGGACGGGCCCGACGAGAAGGCCGCGTTCGCCGCGCAGATCGAGGCCCTCGGGATCGGTACCACGCTGCTTGTCGACACCTACGACATCACCCAGGGCGTGCGCAACGCCATCGAGGTGGCCGGCCCCGGACTCGGTGCCGTGCGCATCGACTCCGGCGACCTCGGGGTGCTGGCGCGCCAGGTCCGCGCGCAACTCGACGACCTGGGCGCGACGGAGACGAAGATCGTCGTGTCCGGCGATCTCGACGAGTACGCGATCGCCTCGCTGCGCGCCGAGCCGGTCGACACCTACGGGGTCGGGACATCCCTGGTCACCGGGAGCGGGGCGCCGACGGCGGGGATGGTCTACAAACTCGTCGAGGTCGACGGCCTGCCGGTCGCCAAACGGGCGAGTCACAAGGAGTCACGCGGCGGCGCCAAGTCGGCCGTGCGGGCGGCCCGGTCCAGCGGCACGATCGTCGAGGAGATCGTGTATCGCGCCGACGGCACCCGCCCCGCGCCGGACGGGCTCGGCATCCGGGACCTGCAGATCCCGCTCGTCCGCGGTGGGACGCCCGTGGCGTCGCTGCCCACTCTCACCGATGCCCGCGCGCACCTCGCGGCCGGCCTGGTCAGCTTGCCCTGGGAGGGTCTCGGCCTGTCCCATGGAGATCCCGCGGTTCCGACCCGCTACGAGCTCGGCTGACCGCACCCCGACGCCCGGAACCGATGTCCCCCGACGACAGGAGAATTGGATGAGCGCCGAACGCAGCGACGGCACCCGTCCCGCCGACGCGCTGATCGTCGTCGATGTGCAGAACGACTTCTGCGAGGGCGGCGCCCTCGGGGTGAACGGTGGCGCCGCGGTCGCACGGGCGGTCACGTCGATCCTCGACGAATACCAGACCGTCGTCGCGACCCGCGACTATCACATCGACCCCGGTGCGCACTTCTCCGACGACCCCGATTACGTCGACACCTGGCCACCGCACTGCCGCGTCGGCACCGACGGTGTCGCGTTCCACCGCGAATTCGACGCCGCGGCGGCGCACGAGGTCTTCTCCAAGGGCGAGTACAGCGCCGCATACTCCGGCTTCGAGGGCGCGGCCGACGACGGCTCCACCCTCGCCGTGTGGTTGCGGGAACGGAAGGTGAAGTCGGTCGACATCGTCGGCATCGCCACCGACCACTGCGTGCGGGCAACCGCGCTCGACGCCGTGGAGGCCGGTTTCAGCACCCGCGTCCTCCTCAACTTCACCGCCGGTGTCGCGCCCGAGACGACGTCGAAGGCTCTCTCGGCGCTGCGGCAGGCGGGTGTCGAACTCGTGGGCGACCTGCTCTACGACGGGTCGAGTCGGACCGGGTAGCAGCGCCGCGGTCCCGACCACGATCCCGATCTCGACAGCGGGAACCGACCGGGCCCGCGATACGTCTGAAAGAACACCGTTCCCGCGCACGGCGAACCCAGCAAGGACAACCGGAACACACCTCATGCCCAACACACCCCCGGTGACCGACCTTCTCGACGCGGCGGTCACCGCACTCGGCGGTCACCGCCGCGGCGGTCAGGTCGCGATGGCCTCCGCGGTGGCGCATGCCATCGACACCGGCGAGCATCTCGCGGTCCAGGCCGGCACCGGCACCGGCAAGTCGCTGGCCTACCTCGTGCCGGCCATCCGGCACGCCGTCGAGAGCGGCCGCACCGTCGTGGTGTCCACCGCGACGATCGCGTTGCAGCGCCAGCTCATCGAGCGCGATCTCCCCCGCCTGGCCAAGGCGCTGAAGAAGCCGATCGGCCGCGAGCCCACCTTCGCAATTCTCAAAGGGCGCGGAAACTATCTGTGCCTGAACAAGATCCACTCCGGTACCGCCGACGAGCCGGACACCGAGCTGTTCGACCCGTTCGAGCTGTCGCGCACCGGCCGGGAGGTCACGCGTCTGCGGGAGTGGAGCAGCGAGACCGAGACCGGCGACCGGGACGACCTCGTCCCCGGCGTCTCCGACCGGTCGTGGCGACAGGTCAGCGTCACCGCCCGCGAGTGCCTGGGCGCGGCCAACTGCTCCTACGGCGAGGACTGCTTCGCCGAGCAGTCCCGCCGTCGGTCCGGGAAGGTCGACGTGGTGGTGACCAACCACGCGCTGCTGGCCATCAACGCCACGAGCCCGGCCAACGTCTTGCCCGAGCACGACGTCGTCGTCATCGACGAGGCCCACGAGCTCGTCGACCGGATGACGTCGGTGGCCACCGACGAACTGTCGGCGGCCTCGGTGGCGCTCGTCGCACGCCGGTGCGGGAAGCTCGTCGACGAGGAGACCGCCGACGCCCTCCTGGGCGCCGGTGAACAGCTGGGCGAATTGCTCGACAACGCGCCGATGCGCCAGTGGACCGGCCTGCCGTCCGACGCCACCGCTGTCCTCGTGATGCTGCGGGACCGGCTGTGGCAGGCGCGCACCGCGATCGGACCGGTACGGATGGCCGGCGCCGACGACGGCGCGGCGGCCGCCCGCTCGGCGGCCCTGACCTCACTCGAGGACATGCACGACACCGTCGTCCGCGTACTCGGTGCGTTCGACGAACCCGACGAGGCGAAGCGGCGCGACGTCGTGTGGGCGTCACTGGACACCTCACGCCGCGGGGCCGAGCCCCGGCCCATCCTGCACATCGCACCGCTGTCGGTCGGCGGCCTGCTGCGGGCCTCCCTGTTCGCCGACGCCACGGTCATCCTGACCTCGGCGACCCTCACGATCGGCGGCTCCTTCGACGCCCTCGCCGCGACCTGGGGACTCCCGGCATCGGGGCGCGGGACCGACCGTCCGGTGACAGACGAGACGAGCCCCGCAGCGGGGTCGAGCACAGCCGACGTCACCGCCAGCGGGAAGGCGGTCCCGTCCGATTCGGGTTCGGCACGCTGGACCGGCCTCGATGCCGGCTCGCCCTTCGACTATCCGCGGTCGGCGATCCTCTACGTCGCACGTCACCTCCCCCGACCCGACCGCTCGGGCATCTCGTCGCGGACGATGGACGAGATCGCCGAGCTCGTGAACTCCGCCGGCGGACGCACGCTCGGTCTGTTCTCCTCGATGCGCGCGGCGCGCGAAGCCGCCGACGCGATCCGCGACCGCACCGACCACCCGGTGCTGTGCCAGGGTGGCGACACGACGTCCACCCTGGTCCGGCGGTTCGCCGACGACCCGGCGACCTGCCTGTTCGGCACCTTGTCCCTGTGGCAGGGGGTCGACGTGCCGGGCCCGTCGTTGAGCCTCGTGCTCATCGACCGCATCCCCTTCCCTCGTCCCGACGATCCGCTGCTGACCGCCCGGCAGCGTGCGGTCGATGCGCGCGGCGGCAACGGATTCCTGTCGGTGGCGGCCAACCACGCCGCGCTGCTGCTCGCCCAGGGCGCCGGCCGCCTGCTGCGTTCGGTCGACGACCGCGGGGTCGTCGCGGTCCTCGACTCCCGACTGGCCACGGCGGGGTACGGCGGTTATCTGCTCGCGTCGCTGCCCCCGATGTGGCGTACCACCGACCCCGCGGTCGTCCGTTCGGCACTGACCCGATTGACCGATCCCGCCCGTTCGGTGGGCTGACCTCGACCGACCCCGCCGCGCCCCGCCCGCCCGACACGGCGGGCGATCCATGACAAGACAATCCCGTCCGCGGGGCACTAGGTTGGGTACCGGTGATACCAACGAAGGCGAGACCGACAGCGCACCCCGGCCACTCACGGGAGCTGACGACAGGAGGCTCCACGTGATCGGGCGCATGGGTATCGACGACATCGCACCCCTTGTGTCAGCGGGCCAGCAACCTGCCAAAGCCGTTGTGGGAGAATACTTCCCGGTCAGTACCACGGCCTGGCGCGAAGGACACGACGCGCTCGGCGTCACACTGCACGTCGAGGCTCCGCGACGCGGGCCGTTCGATGTCCGGATGGTTCCCGCGCCGGAACCGGACACCTTCAACGCAGCCTTCGTCCCCGACGCCGTCGGATTCTGGTCGTACCGGATCGAGGCCTGGAGCGACCCCTACGCGACGTGGCGTTCGGCCGTTCTGAAGAAGCTCGACGCCGGGCAGGGCGCCGCCGACCTCGCCAACGACATCGAGACCGGCGCGCGGGTACTGGACACCGCAGCCGACCTGGTCGCCGGTGATGACCGAGAACTCCTGCTCGACGCCGCGCGCCAACTCCGGGCACGTCGGCGCCGTGTCGAGAACCGGGTGGGTCTGGCGGTCTCCGACGAGGTCGTCGAACTGCTGACCGCCCATCCCGTCCGCGAGCTCGTCACCAAGAGCCGTACCTACCGGGTGTGGGTCGATCGCAAGCGCGCACTGTTCGGCTCGTGGTACGAACTGTTCCCGCGCTCGACCGGCGGCTGGGACGGTGAGGGCAATCCCGTCCACGGCACGTTCCTCACCGCCGCCCAGGATCTGCCGCGCATCGCGGACATGGGCTTCGACGTCGTCTACCTGCCACCGATCCACCCGATCGGTGAGATCAACCGCAAGGGCCCCAACAACACCCTCGTCGCGGGACCCGAGGATGTCGGTTCGCCGTGGGCCATCGGATCATCCGACGGCGGGCACGACGCCATCCATCCCCTCCTCGGCACCGAGGAGGACTTCGAGTACTTCGTCGGCCGGGCTCGCGAACTCGGCCTCGAGGTCGCGCTCGATCTGGCCCTGCAGTGCGCACCGGATCATCCGTGGGCGCTCGAGCATCCGGAGTGGTTCACCACCCAGCCCGACGGCACCATCGCCTTCGCGGAGAACCCGCCGAAGAAGTACCAGGACATCTACCCGCTGAACTTCGACAACGACCGCAACGGCATCTACCGAGCGGTCCTCAAGGTCGTCCTGCACTGGGTCGGGCTCGGAGTCGACATCTTCCGCGTCGACAATCCGCACACCAAGCCGCCGAACTTCTGGGAGTGGCTGATCAGTGAGGTGAAGAAGCGCCACCCCGACGTGCTCTTCCTCTCCGAGTCCTTCACCCGGCCGGCGCGGCTCTACGGCCTCGCCCGGCTCGGCTTCAGCCAGAGCTACACCTACTTCACCTGGAAGACGCTGAAGTGGGAGCTCGAGCAGTTCGGCCGGGAGATCGCCGACCACGCCGACGAGGCCCGCCCCAACCTCTTCGTCAACACCCCCGACATCCTGCACGAGAGTCTTCAGCACGGCGGTCCGGGCATGTTCGCACTGCGCGCCGCGCTCGCCGCGACCCTGGCCCCGACATGGGGTGTCTACAGCGGATACGAGCTGTACGAGCACGTCGCCGTGACCGAGGGCAGCGAGGAGTACCTCAACTCGGAGAAGTACGAGCTGCGGCCCCGTGACTACAAGGCGGCGGCGAGCCGCGGCGAGTCGCTCGAGCCGTGGATCACCTCGCTGAACGAGATCCGGCGCCGGCACCCCGCACTGCAGCAGCTGCGCAACATCCATTTCCACCATGTCGACAACCCGTCGCTGATCGCCTACTCGAAGATCGACCCGGTGTCGGGCGACCGGGTCATCGTCGTGATCAACCTGAACCCGTTCGGTCCCGAGGACTCCACGGTCTGGCTCGACCTGCCGAAGCTCGGCTTCGAGTGGTACGACCGCTTCCCCGTCCGCGACGAGGTCTCCGGCGAGGAGTACTGGTGGGGCCAGGACAACTACGTCCGGCTCGAGCCATGGCGGGCGGTGGCGCACATCCTCGCCTTGCCGCCCCTCGAACCTGTTGCCGCACAACAGCTCGCCTATCGGATCCAGTGAGGTATCAGTGACCGATCGCACCGATCCGCCAGACCTGCCCGACCCCTACGCGACCGACCACGACCTGCGTCGGCTCGCGGCGCAGACCCATCCCGATCCACACGCCTTCCTCGGCGCCCACGACGCGCCCGGCGGCGCGACGATCCTGCGCACCCTGCGCCCGAACGCGATCTCGGTGTCGGTGGTCATCGGCGGAGTCGATCATCCGATGACCCGTCAGACCGACGACCTGTGGGTGGTCACCGTGCCGATGGCCGACCTGATGGACTACCGGTACCGCGTCGTCTACCCCGATTCCACCGGGGGCACGTCGGAATTCGTCGTGGCCGACGGTTACCGGTTCCTGCCGAGCCTCGGCGACGTCGACATCCATCTGTTCAGCGAGGGCCGCCACGAGGAACTGTGGAATGCCCTCGGTGCGCGGGTGACGTCGTACACGACCACCGACGGCGATGTGCACGGCACCGCCTTCTCCGTGTGGGCGCCGAATGCCCACGGTGTCACCGTGATCGGCGACTTCGACGACTGGACCGGGCGCGTTGCGCCGATGCGCAAGGTCGGGGTCAGCGGGGTGTGGGAGGTCTTCATCCCCGACGTCGGCGACGGGACCCACTACAAGTTCCGCGTCCATGGCGCCGACGGCGTCATCCGCGACAAGGCCGACCCCATGGCCTTCCGCACCAGCACGCCCCCGGCAACCGCGTCCCGGGTCACCGTGTCCGAACATGTCTGGACCGACGACGCGTGGATCGCGCGCCGGGAACGGTCCGCGCCCGAGCGTGAGCCGATGAGCGTCTACGAGGTCCACCTCGCGTCCTGGCGTCAGGGCCTCGGCTACCGCGAACTCGCGCACGAGCTGGCCGATTACGCCGTCGAGAAGGGCTTCACCCACGTCGAGTTCCTGCCCGTCGCCGAGCACCCGTTCGGCGGTTCCTGGGGTTACCAGGTCACGTCGTACTACGCGCCGACGGCGCGCTTCGGAACGCCCGACGACTTCCGCTACCTCGTCGATCACCTCCACTCCCGTGACATCGCCGTGATCGTCGACTGGGTGCCGGCCCACTTCCCCAAAGACGACTGGGCGCTCGCCCGATTCGACGGCACCCCGCTGTACGAGCACGCCGATCCGATGCGCGGCGAGCAGCTCGACTGGGGCACCTACGTCTTCGACTTCGGCCGGCACGAGGTCCGCAACTTCCTCGTGGCGAACGCCCTGTTCTGGTTCAGCGAGTTCCACATCGACGGTCTCCGCGTCGACGCGGTGGCCTCGATGCTCTACCTGGACTACTCACGACCGGCCGGGCAATGGCGCCCCAATGTGCACGGCGGTCGCGAGAACCTGGAGGCGGTGCAGTTCCTCCAGGAGACCAACGCGACTGTGCACAAACATTTCCCGGGCGTGATCACGGTGGCCGAGGAGTCGACCGCATGGCCGGGCGTGACCCGCATGACCGATCTCGGCGGGCTGGGGTTCAGCTTCAAGTGGAACATGGGCTGGATGCACGACACCCTCGACTACCTGTCCCGCGATCAGATCCACCGCAGCTTCCACCACCACGAGATCACCTTCTCGCTGGTGTACGCGTGGAGCGAGAATTTCGTGCTGCCGCTCTCCCACGACGAGGTCGTGCACGGCAAGGGCACCCTGTGGACGCGCATGCCGGGCGATTCGTTCGCCAAGGCCGCGGGCGTGCGGGTCTACCTCGCCTACATGTGGTCCCACCCCGGCAAGCAACTGCTGTTCATGGGACAGGAGTTCGGGCAGACCGGCGAATGGGCCGACAACCGGAGTCTGGACTGGCATCAGCTGGAGGGCTGGGAGGGCGAACTGCACTCCGGCATCTCGGCCCTCGTCACCGACCTGAACCGGATCTACCGGTCCCGACCGGCGCTGTACACCCAGGACATCGATTCACTGGGTTACGAGTGGATCGACGCCAACGACACCGCCAACAACGTGATCAGTTTCCTCCGGTACGGCACCGACGGATCGGTCGTCGCGTGCCTGTTCAACCTGAGCGGCTCCGACCGCGCCGACTATCAGGTCGGGTTGCCCTCGGCCGGGGTCTGGGACGAGATCCTCAACACCGATGCCGACGCCTACAGCGGTGCCGGGCGCGGCAACATGGGTTCGATCACGGCGGACGGGCCGTCCTATCACGGACGTCCCGTGTCGGCTCGGGTCATGCTGCCCGCCAACTCGGCGATCTGGCTGGTGCCGCGGGAGTGAAGGCCCCGCGGCACGCGGCGCTCAGTAGAGCGCGCTGGCCAGCTTGCGCCGGGCGCTCACGACGAACTGCTCGGCGGGATCGAAGAGTTCGAACAGCTCGAGCAGCCGGGTGCGCGCCCGGGTGCGCTCCTCCCCCGCGGTCACGCGCACGACATCGATGATGCGGTCGAACGCGGCTTCGGGCTGTTGGTTGAGCAGCAGGACGTCCGCGGCCGCGAGCTGCGCATCGACGCCACGCGGGGACGCCGTCTCCACGATGGCGGGATCGTGCGCCTGCGCCCGCAGGATGAACTCGAGGTTCCGCGCGGCGGACACCGCTTCGAGGTTCTCCGGCTCGGCCTCGGCGATCGCCCGGTAGTCGGCGAGTGCGCCGTCGAAGTCGCCGTCGTTCAGCTTCGTCTCGGCGGCGACCAGCCTCGGGTCCTCGGGCTCCGGCTCGGGTGCGGGCCCGTCGGGAACGCCCGGGAGGATGTCGCCGATCTGGGCGAAGATGTCGTCGATCCACTGGGTGATCTCGGCCTCGGAGCGCACCCCGTTGAAGGCGGTCACCGGCTGTCCCTGCACGATCGCGACGACCATCGGGATCGACTGCACCCGGAACGCCTGTGCGATACGGGGATTGGCGTCGACGTCGACCTTCGCCAGCACCCAGCGCCCGCCCGACTGCGCGGCGAGGCGTTCGAGGACCGGCGACAACTGCTTACACGGCCCGCACCATTCCGCCCACAGGTCGATGACCACGAGCTGCTGCATCGACCGGTTGAGCACCTCGGCCTCGAACGTCTCCTCGGTGACGTCGAGGACCGCGGCCGCCGCGGTTCCCGCACCGGCGGCCGGCGATTGCCCGCCCTCGGCGGGCGGCTCACCGGGCGCGGCAGGTCGTGCTGCGGCCTGCGACTGGGCCCGTTGCGCTTGTGCGCGTTCGGCTTCGGCCCGCTCCTTGAGTACGCCGAGATCCACCGCGCCGGACATGGCCATGGCTGCTGCCGCCTGCTGTCGGGCCGCGGCGGCGGCCTGCTGACGATTGGTTGGTCGCGTCACCCCTCCAGTGTGTCACGACCGCCCACGCGGAATCAGACGACGTCGGGCGAACGCGTTCCGTCCGGCGCGGCGGTGCGCGTGCGGTCCGGGCGAACGACCGGCGCGAGCACGACGGCGAGGACGAGCGCCGCCACGGCCGCGAGCAACCCGGTGTTCAGCGAGGTCCGGCTGCTGATGAAGCCGACGACCGCGGGACCGGCGAGCATGCCGAGATAGCCGCATCCGACGACGGCGGAGATCGTCCGGCCGCTCGACTCCCCCGACAGATTGCCCGCCGCGGTGAAGATCTGCGGGATCAGCCCCGCCAGACCCAATCCGAACACGCCCCATCCCACGATGGCGAGGAGGGGTACGGGCGAGAGCACCGCGATCAGGATTCCGGCGGTGCCGAGCAGGCCGCCGTAGCGGACGACCGCCACCGGTCCCACCGACCCGACGACCGGATCGATGACGAATCGCGCAACGGTCATCGTCGCGCTGAACGCGCCGAACGCGATGGCGCCGACGGCTTCGGCGGAACCGAAGGTCTCGACCACGTGCAGTGCACTCCAGTCGTAGGCGGTGCCCTCGGCGAGCATGAGTGCGAACGCGACCACCGCCAGCAGGACCAGGCGGCGCCGGTCCACGGTGTGCCACCACTTCCCGGACGCGGGGCCGTCGGCGTCTGCACCGCGTGCACTCGCATCGTCGGTCCCCACCTCGCGACCAGCCAGACCGCGCGCGTTCCACGCCACGACGCCGATGCCGGCCGCCGCGGCGCAGGCCACGGTGAGGACGACACCGACGTCGGCCCACAGGGTTGCCGCGACCACTCCCGAACCCACGAGACTGCCCGCCGAGAAGAACCCGTGGAACGACGACATGATCGGTCGGCCGTAGGCCCGTTCGACCACGACCGCCTGCGCGTTCATCGACACATCCAGGCAACCGTTGGCGAATCCGAAGGCGACGAGCGCGGCGGCGAGCGTCAGGGCGTCGGCGGCGAGCACCGGGGCGACGATGACCGCAGACAGCAGCAGCGCGGCACCGATCGTCACCGGCCGGGACCCCCGACGGTCGATCAGACGGCCGCAGACCTGCATGCCGACGAACGCCGACGCGCCGAGCAACAGCAACAGTCCGCCGAGTTGGTCGTGATCGACTCCGGTGCGCGCACTGATGACCGGGATGTGGGCCACCCACATCGCGGCGAGAAACCCGTTGAGCGCGAAGATCGCCCCGACGCTGCGGCGGGAGCGCCGGAGCGTCGGGGCGATCGAAGGCGGGATCGGGGCGGTCAGGCCGTGGCCTGCCTGGGCGCGCGGTCGGCGGACAGTTCGGCGAGATGGCCGTTACGGCGCGCCCACCACTCGAACACGATCGTGCCGAACGGCGGGAGGCTCGAGACCAGCGCCAGCAGGGTGACGATCGGGATTCCGATCCGCCGCGAACCCACCGGCAGCTCCCACTTCACCGCGTTCCACTTGAGCTGGATCGCTGTGATCAGAGCGACGACCACGAAGATCACGAAGACGATCCCGTGGATCATGCCCGGCTTGGCGATGGCCTCGTCGTCGTCGTTGACCCGCTTGACGACCATGGCGACCAGCAGGACCGCCCAGGTGATCGCCTCGGCGACGGCGACGAACCGGAAGCGCTTGGCGGGAGTGGTCAGGTCGAAGAATGACAGCATGGCCCTCATTGTGCCGAATCGGACAGCAAACTACTACAAGATGTCGTAGACATCTCGTTCGTTCAGGACTTCGGAACCCGGATGATCAGCGCGTCACCCTGGCCGCCGGCTCCACAGAGCGCGGCTGCACCGACGCCACCGCCCCGTCGCTTCAGCTCGAGCGCGACATGCAGCGCGACGCGCGCCCCGGAGGTCCCGATCGGATGTCCGACGGCGATCGCACCACCGTTGACATTGACGATCTCGGGATCGACGCCGAGCTGCTTGGTCGAGGACAGCCCGACCGCCGCGAAGGCCTCGTTGATCTCGATGAGGTCCAGGTCCGCGGGTGCGATGCCCTCGCGGTCACAGGCCTTGACGATCGCATTGGCCGGCTGCGCCTGCAGGCTGGAGTCCGGGCCGGCGACGACGCCGTGGGCGCCGATCTCGGCCAGCCACGTGACGCCCAGTTCCTCGGCCTTGGCCTTGCTCATCACCACGACGGCCGCCGCGCCGTCGGAGATCTGCGACGAGTTGCCCGCGGTGATCGTGCCGTCCTTGCGGAAGGCCGGCCGCAGCCCGGACAGCGACTCCACGGTGGTGTTGGCGCGAATCCCCTCGTCCTCGGCGAACTCGATCGGGTCGCCCTTACGCTGCGGGATGGCCACCGGCACGACCTCGTCGTCGAAGACGCCGTTCTTCCACGCGGCTGCGGCGAGCCGGTGGCTTCGTGCCGCGAACTCGTCCTGTTGCTCACGGGTGAACCCGTCGGCGTCGTTGCCCTGCTCGGTCAGCGCCCCCATCGGCTGATCGGTGAAGGCGTCGAAGAGCCCGTCGAAAGCCATGTGGTCGACGAGTTCGGTGTTGCCGTACTTGAAGCCGCCGCGGCTGTTGGGCAGGAGATGGGGCGCCTGGGTCATCGACTCCTGGCCGCCGGCGACGACGACGTCGAACTCTCCGGCCCGGATGAGCTGATCGGCCAGCGCGATCGCGTCGATCCCCGACAGACACATCTTGTTGATGGTCAGGGTCGGGACGTCCCAGCCGATACCGGCCTTGATCGCGGCCTGGCGGGCGGGCATCTGACCGGCCCCCGCGGTCAGCACCTGGCCCATGATCACGTACTCGACCTCGGATGCCGGAACGCCGGCCCGCTCGAGTGCGCCCTTGATGGCGACCGCGCCGAGATCGACCCCGCTGAAGTCCTTCAGGGAGCCCAGCAGGCGGCCGAAGGGGGTGCGTGCGCCGGCGACGATGACCGTGGTCTTGTCGGCAGTCGAAGTCATGAGGGAACCTCCGGGAAGTGTCTAGATAGGGGGCCAACCGAGCGCCCGCTCTGTGCGCTCAACACCTCAACGCTACCGTTGTCCCATGTCTTCCTCAGCAACGGACCCCAGCGCCACCGCACTCATCTCCGACCTGATCGTCGCCATCGATCACGTCGGCATCGCCGTCCCCGATCTCGACGCCGCCAAGGAGTGGTACGCCACCCACCTCGGGTTCGAGACGCTGCATCAGGAGACGAACGCCGAGCAGGGCGTCGAGGAGGCCATGGTCGGCCCGGCCGGCGGCACCGGTGCGGTCATCCAGTTGCTCGCCCCGCTCGACGAGTCGTCGACGATCGCCAAGTTCATCGACCGCAACGGTCCTGGGCTCCAGCAGCTCGCCGTGCGGGTGACCGACGTCGACGCGGTCACGGCACGACTCACCGAAGCCGGCGTCCGGGTCCTCTATCCTGCCGCGAAGCGGGGCACCGCGGACTCCCGCATCAACTTCGTCCACCCCAAGGACGCGGGCGGCGTGCTGCTCGAACTCGTGGAACCCGCCGCCACCGCACACTGATCCGCCGCAGCGGCCGAAAACCGTTGCGCCGCTAGCTGACTCGACATGCCGAGCCGGCCGCTCCCATCCGTGGACCGGCCGGCTCGGCACCTCCACGCACGGCGTCGCCGACGTCGAGGAGATCCCGCACTCTCTCCGATACACTGGCCGCCATGCCAGGTCCCGCACGGCAATTGCCCTTCGCGATCGTGATGCGCGGTTATGACCGTGAGCAGGTCGCCGATCACCTCCAGCGCCTCGACGCCGATCTGCGCGTCCTCGCCGCCGATCGCGACGCCGCCACCGCCAACGCACACGAACTCGCCGCGCATCTCGAGGACGCGCGCGACGAGATAGCCGAACTGCGCCGTGAGGTCGACAAGCTCTCGGTCCCGCCGACCACCGCGCAAGGGATGAGCGAGCGACTGTCGCGGATGCTGCAGCTGGCGTCCGACGAAGCGTCGGAGATGCGCGCCGAAGCGGCCGCCGAAGCCGCCGAGACGCTGTCCATCGCGCGCCAGGAGGCCGCCGACATGCGGTCGTCGGCCGCGGCCGACGCCGAGCGCGTCCGGGGCGAGGCACGCACGGCCGCGAAGAAGCTGGTCGACGAGGCCGCCGCCCGGGCACGGCAGGTCAAGGAGACCGCGGCCGCCAACGAGTCGGAGTCCGCCCGCCTCATCGCCGAGCGCACCGCCGCGATGGAGGCCGAACACACCAAGACCATGCAGGCCGCCAAGGACGAGGCCCGCCGAGTGGTGGAGAAGGCGAAAGCCGAGGTCGCCGAACTCGAGGCGGTCAGCGCCGCCGAACGCCGGGCCGAGCGGGAACGCCATGACGCCGAACTCGCCGATCAGCGCGAACGCGCACTCGACGAGGCGGCACACATCCGTCAGACCGCGCTCGACATCGCGACCGAACGACTCGATCGATCACGCGAACTCGCGCAGGCCGCTGACCGCACGCGTCAGGACATCGCCGCCAACCTCGGCCGGCTCCGCGAGGAGCTGGCCGAGTTGCCGGAACTGCTCGCCCAGCCCGACGACTCCGAGTACTCCGTGCTGTCCGACGCCGACGATCTCGACCTCCTGAACAGCAAGCTCTCGCCCGAGGCGCGGTCGCCGGAGGCCCGCTCCAACGCCTGACGGCCCTCCGCTAATCGAGCTTGTCCCCTCCGCTGGTTGAGCTTGTCCCCTCCGCTGGTTGAGCTTGTCGAAGCCCCTCAGAAGAGCCTGAACTCCGTGCTCTCCGCGCCGCGAAGCTCGTCGTAATCGAGCACCACGCAACGGATTCCGCGGTCCTCGGCCAGCGTGCGGGCCTGCGGCTTGATCTGCTGGGCGGCGAAGACGCCGGCCACCGGGGCAAGTGTGGTGTCGCGGTTGAGCAACTCGAGATACCGGGTGAGCTGCTCGACGCCGTCGATCTCCCCGCGCCGTTTGATCTCGACCGCCACCGTGGCACCCGATGCGTCCCGGCACAGCAGGTCCACCGGCCCGATCGCGGTCATGTACTCGCGGCGGATGAGCGTGTGACCCGGACCCAACGTCTCGACATGCTCGGCGAGCAGCTCCTGCAGGTGCGCCTCGACGCCGTCCTTGACGAGGCCGGGGTCGATGCCGAGGTCGTGCTGGGAGTCGTGCTCGATCGACGCGATGGTGATGCGGAGTTCCTCGCCCGCCTTGTTGGTGACGACCCAGTACGCCTCCGCCTGCGTGCCGTCGGGAACCTGCGCCTCGGTGAGCCAGCACGGCGGACTCATCCAGTTCAACGGCTTGTAGGCCCGGTCGTCGGCGTGCACGCTCACCGATCCGTCCGATTTGATCAGCAGCAACCGCCGGGCCATGGGCAGATGGGCGGTCAGCCGCCCGACGTAGTCGACCTGACACTCCGCGATGACGAGACGCACGTGCCCACCCTAGTGGTGTGTCCCGGGACCAGGCGGCGCGGCCCGCTCACTCGTCGTAGTAGTGCTTCAGCAGAAACGTCTCGGCGTCGACGACCGCGTCGTCCATCGTCGAGTGCACGTGCGGAAGCGCCGGGTCGAATCCCCGGAGTTCCGGCGGCGCATCGAGATCGGGCACCGCCGCGTCGTCACGGTGCCGATCGACGCTGGCGCGGACGACCCCGTCCGGGTCGACGAGCGCGGCCCGCCGGCCGCTGTCGTCCAGCAGCCGTTTGATGCTCAGCACCATCGTGCGTGCGACCGCGTCGATCACCCCGATGCGGGAGATCTCGACGATGACGACGGTGTATGCGTCGATGTCGGCCTCCAGTCGCCGCTGAACGCTCTCGGCGCCGGCGAAGGTCAAATCTCCCTGGAGTTCGTACACACGGATCCGGTCGCGACAGGTCCGCAGATAGCTGCGCTCCTGCTCGCCCCATTCCGCGCTGACGGGGGTGTCGGCGAGGTCGTAGACCGACCGAATCGTCACCCGACTCTCCCGTGTCACGTTGAACATGTGCAGGCCCAGATCGGTGGACAGATGCCGACACACGTCGACGCCGCGGACGCTGTTGCCGTGACCGTCGAGCCGCGGCGAGTACACGCCGATGCCGAGTTGCCCCGGCAGCACCGCGAGGATCCCGCCACCGACGCCGCTCTTCGCCGGCAGGCCGACGGAGGTGACCCAGTCCCCCGCGCCGTCGTACATCCCGCACGTCGTCATGACACTCAGCAACCGCTGCGCGGTCTCGTTGGAGAAGACCGTCCGACCCGTGCGGGGATTCATCCCGCCGTTCGCGATCGTCGCGCCGATCCCGGCCAGGTCGTCGGTCGTCACCCGAATCGAGCACTGTCGGTAGTAGAGGTCGAGAGCGGCGTCCGGGCTGGTCTCTAGAGCCCCGAAGCTGTCTAGCATGTAGGCGATCGCGCGGTTGCGCGAACCCGTCGCGGCCTCGGAGGCATAGACCCCCTCGTCCATCGTGAGGCGCCGTCCGGCACATCCGGAGTAGAACTCGAGCACCTCCCGGAAGGCGGCGTCGACCGCCGCCTCGGCCACGTCCCGGGTCGGCGGCAACAGCATGGATGCGGCAAAGATGGCCCCCGCATTGATCATCGGGTTCTTCGGGCGTCGGCGCTCGTCCACGCTGATCTCGTTGAATGCCTCGCCGGACGGCTCGACGCCGATCTTCGCGTCGACCGCCGCGGTGCCGTGCTTCTTCAGGACCATCGCATAGGTGAGGGGCTTGGAGACCGACTGGATGGTGAACGCCGTCGCGGAGTCACCATGTGAGTAGGTGTGGCCGTCGTGCACGCACATCGACAGGCCGTAACCCTCGGGGTCGACGGCGGCCAGTTCCGGGATGTAGTCGGCGACATGACCGGATCGGTCCGAATGGCATTCGTCCATGATGTGGCTGAGGTAACCGTCGACGAGGGAGTCCATGACCCCATCTAAGCGTGTCCCCCGGCACCCCGTCGGAGATGACTAGGCTGGCGATGACCGGGACCGAGACACCGACGCTGGGAGTACCGATGAAGCTGCTCGTCGCATACATCGCCACCTCGGGAGGCGACGACGCGGTCGCCCTCGGCGCATGCCTCGCGCGGACCTTCGACGCCGAACTCGAGCTCTGCATCGTCATCCCACCCGAGCCGGACAGCGCCGACCCGTCCGAACAGGTCTCGGTCGAACGCCTCTCCGACGCCCTGGACAATGCGGCCCGCCGCTGGCTCGACGCCGCTGCCGCCAGACTCCCCGACGACATCGAGACCACCACGACGATCGCCGAACACGCCAACCCCGGGGAGGGTCTCATCAAAGATGGCCCCCGCATTGATCATCGGGTTCTTCGGGCGTCGGCGCTCGTCCACGCTGATCTCGTTGAATGCCTCGCCGGACGGCTCGACGCCGATCTTCGCGTCGACCGCCGCGGTGCCGTGCTTCTTCAGGACCATCGCATAGGTGAGGGGCTTGGAGACCGACTGGATGGTGAACGCCGTCGCGGAGTCACCATGTGAGTAGGTGTGGCCGTCGTGCACGCACATCGACAGGCCGTAACCCTCGGGGTCGACGGCGGCCAGTTCCGGGATGTAGTCGGCGACATGACCGGATCGGTCCGAATGGCATTCGTCCATGATGTGGCTGAGGTAACCGTCGACGAGGGAGTCCATGACCCCATCTAAGCGTGTCCCCCGGCACCCCGTCGGAGATGACTAGGCTGGCGATGACCGGGACCGAGACACCGACGCTGGGAGTACCGATGAAGCTGCTCGTCGCATACATCGCCACCTCGGGAGGCGACGACGCGGTCGCCCTCGGCGCATGCCTCGCGCGGACCTTCGACGCCGAACTCGAGCTCTGCATCGTCATCCCACCCGAGCCGGACAGCGCCGACCCGTCCGAACAGGTCTCGGTCGAACGCCTCTCCGACGCCCTGGACAATGCGGCCCGCCGCTGGCTCGACGCCGCTGCCGCCAGACTCCCCGACGACATCGAGACCACCACGACGATCGCCGAACACGCCAACCCCGGGGAGGGTCTCATC
>NZ_JAFFZF010000050.1:0-30256 GCF_016924115.1 Gordonia sp. BP-119 | reverse complement strand
CAGAAACGATGGACAATGCGGTGGAAACCAGCACTCAACGCATTCGCCATCACCTTCGCCGACCGCATGCCGGCCAGCGAAGACAACTAACCGAAAACGCCACTTACACCGTTAATCTGATACTCCCATGACTGTCGGATGTCCCCCTGGCCGCGGCTCGCTTGCCGGCTCTCAGAGAGCCGACTTTGACACGGTGGTTGACAACTCAGGCACCCCGTACGGTCGGCTGTCGTCCGACGACTACCGTTGGGTAGCCGCGTTGGCGATGACTAGACCTACGGGCCGGGCCGGACGACCAGGGCTACGAGTCAGCTGCATCGGGCGTGTCAGCGTCCGGTGCAGCGATCACTGTAGTTGCCGTAAGTCCGCGGCCGGTGATTGGTTCAAGAGCACCGAGGGCATCCGTTATGGCTGTCAGTGTCTCGTCCTCTAGGTGGCTAGCGGCCATGATGTTCTCACGCGCTTGTTCCTGCGTGATCGCTTTAAACTCTTCGATAGCCTTGTAGTAACGTACTGCGTGCTCTATTCCGTCTGCACGGTGTTTGAGTGCTTCAGCTTTGCTCTTCTCCTCCGCACTGATGGCTTCGGCGAGTAGCGCGTCATCCCGAGCTGTTTGAACAGCGGTGTAGATTTGTCGCCCATCTGATCTGAAGATCGTGTGGAGCAATCCCAGGATTTTACTGTCGTGTCGTTGGAGCAGATCACGGATCGTGAAGCCAGCACCGGCGGCAGCAGTTGCACCGCTGGGCGCAGCGAATTGCCAGTTCTCAAGAAGCCACATAAAGAGGTCGCTTCCGTAGTGCAGCCGCCTAGTGGTGATCTCAATAGAATTCGGAGACTGTGTGGCGACGGCAAGAGCTGTGGAACCTAGCCCGGTCGATGCTGGGTCAGGTGGAGTGATGTCGGCACCCACCTCGACCACCAGGCGGGCGATTGCAGCGATTGCTTCCACAACCTTGGCGATCTCAGATGGATCGATACCGTCGGGCAGGGGCATCCGAAATTCGGTAACTCCAACAAACACTCGAGGCGGGAGGACGTTCTCGTCCCTTCGTCGAGGTGAACTTGGCTTGTTTGAGGCGATAGCGATTGGGTAAGGCAGTGCAGCCCGGTCAATCTTGCCGTCGTGCCGTATCGGCATCTCGTCTATCTGAATTATCGCCACGGGATTGAGGTATTCCGGCAGTATATGACGGACTAACGCGTGCAAGACTGAGCCGTCAACAGCCTTGAAGTCGGCTGGGACTACGTAGCCGTAGATTTGGTGGTCACGAAACACTACAACCGCCTGTAAGACACCGGGTGCCGCTCGGAGTGCAGATTCGATCTCGTCAATCTCGAAGGCAAAATCCGAGCCTGTCACTGACAAACGCTGCGAGTCGGAAATGTCAGTGTCGGTCAGGTCGGCGCCGGTCAGGTCGACTCCGGTCAGGTCGGCGCCGGTCAGGTCGGCGCCGGTCAGGTACGCACGAGTCAAGTTTGCGCGGACCAGCCTCGCGTCAGCTAGGTTCGCGCCAGTTAGGTTCGCGCCGAACAGGATCGCGCCGGTCAGGTCCGCGAGAGTCAGGATCGCGCCGTAGAGATTCGCTTCGATCAGCATCGCGCCGAACAGGATCGCTTCGGTTAGGTTCGCGCCTGACAGGTTCGCGCGTGACAGGTTCGCGCCTGACAGGCTCGCGACGAACAGGTTCGCGCCGGTCAGGTTCGCGCCGGTCAGGGTCGCGCGATTCAGGGTCGCACGAGCGAGGGTCGCCCGAGTCAGGTCCGCGCCGGTCAGGTCCGCGCCTGACAGATTCGCGCCTGACAAATTCGCATCGGCCAGCTGTGCACCCGCGAGGTTTACCTGCGGCCGATCATTCGCTGCACGCCATCTGTTCCATCTGACGATTTGGCCGTCGATTAGGAACTGGGTCGGTACGTTCGGGTCAGCCACATATAGATCGAACCATACGCCTAGGGATCTGGCGCTTACGCTGATAAAGCAGCAGTCGAGCATACTGATACAACCGTGTCCGTAGACGTTAATCAGCAGGCCCTTACACTCCAAGATCGTGCCTCAGCGAAAGCCAGGACTCTCCCCCGCCATGCGGGTTATTCCATTGCCGAACGGCGGCCTGTCCACGTCCGAGCTACCTCGGGCGTCAGGACTCCTCCCGCTCGGCTCCCGAACCGCCGAAGACGTTGTAGTGGTCCTGGATCGGGCGCTGATCTGCGGTGTCACTGGTGGTGCGCTCGTTCGAGTCGACCCCTCCACCGGGGAGCGGAGCACTATCACGGACACCGGTGGTCGGCCGCTGGGTCCGGAGGTGTGCGACGACGGTCGACTGATCGTGTGCGATGCGCACAAGCTACACCAGGCACTTTGCTCTCATTGACCTCTCGGCGTCGGCAGGCCTACATTGTCGTCGTCACAGTAGTTGCACCAGACGAGGGAGTAACTAGTTAACTAGTTACTTGAATACTAGTCAATTACCGAGTAGCGTGAAGGTATGCCACCTCACGACACTGGATCATCCTCCGCAGCGATTCTCGGTGTGGATGTCCCAGCCCGTGCGATGCGCGTCAAGCTCGGACCCGAGCAAGCCGCAGTTCAACCCGATCCGCTGCTTCGCGAGGCCGTGGGATGGCGAGCCGGACTGCCAACGGACAAGCTATGGGACCGCGGGCGGGGCGTCTGGAAGGCGAAGGCCGCCCAAATTCTCGATAGCGACCTACTCCTCCTTGCTGCTGATGGTTTGGTCGTGCTGGTCGGCACCATCAACGGGGTCACCAAGCACGGCGATCGACTAGCTGTCACAGGTGAGCCAATCCCAGACCACCCGCTCATCGGCAAGGCCGACCCACTACACAACCGCTCTTCGAACCCTATTGCGTACGGACTCTTAGGAACTCACTCAAAGGAGAAGAACGCCATGCATCTCGACGACATCAACGCTGCGCTGCACCCCTGGCGCGACCGGCCGAAGGTAAACACACCCTTGGCGGCATGTGCCGCCTTGGTCTGCAACAAATCCGAGGGCGCGAAGCTGTATGTGAACGACGAAATCGATTGCGACCACATCCACTTGGTGAAGGACGTAAACGCCCTTGTCGCAGCGTTCGAAAGGGATGAACTCGATCCCGGATGGGGAGAGCTTGGAGACGGCAACTTTGGCACCTTTATCGGTACCAGACAAGCCGCGACCGTCGCTGGAGTCCAGGGATGGCCGTCGCCCCCGCGCGACGCACACTAGTCGCTGATGCCGACAGCCCGTTTTTCACGATGCCGGGTCGGCCTACGGTCAACTCAGACTCACGCTTGTGGATCGTTGCTCCCGCGATATAGCTGGAGCACATTCCCACGTTCGGCCGGCGCCGTTGGGCCTCGACGGCATCGTCGCTTTCTTCGACCTGAGGTCCATCGTCTAGAGGCGCTTCTGGCGGGCGGCTGCATATTCGCTGTAGCTGGCCTGCATCAGCCGTGGGTCGCGATCGGGCCGTCTTTGAAACAGTGCGGTTCGCCGCAGGTGGGCTCGGTTGTGAAAGTTGGTCGATGAGAGGCCTACAAGGCCGTGGGTGAGATCGATTGCAGCATCGGTGAAGTCGAGCAGGGGCGCGACGATCATGATGTAAAAGACATCGACGGGGCCCTCAAGTCCCCCGGTGAACCAATTGCGTGAGTGTGTCGCACCCGATCCCAGCGTCCACATGTACTCGACCCCAGGCATATAGCGTTCCGCGGCCTCCGTGATGTTGATCTTTAACGCCGCCCGTGCGCTGCGCTCGTACGCCACCGAGGAGACGAACTCCGGGTGTTTCTTATCGAACTTAAGATCAAACTGCGCGTTCGTGAGGAGCGCCTGCATCCCAGTCATTGCCTCGCGCACCTCAGCCAATTTCTCGGTGCCGTTCGGGACCTGGGAAAGCGGTCCTACGTTCCCCTGGATTGTCCGCAGCAACAGTGCCGCCCACCGCGAGGTCCGCGCCGCGGGCTCGAGCGCGGGATCCACGGCCCAACACACCTCCAGCAACGCCTCTTGAATGGACCGCCCCAGCGACAACATGGGGATCGGCAGGAGCTCGTCATTGCCGAGCAACACTGCTAGGCCGGCGGCGTGCTCATCCGCGACCCTCAACAGCTCGACCACCTCGCCGAGCGCTGCCTCCCACAGTCCAGAAAGGCAGTCCCGCCGATCGACTGTGCCACCGGCGGCCCACTCCAAGTCCCGTGCTCGCGGCGAGCCTTCCGCCGGGTCGCGAAACGCGGCCAGTGCGGACCTCAACTCGTCGCCTACCGCGCGTCGGTGCTGCTCAACAATCCGCAGCGCGAGATCCTGCGTGGAACGCACGCGTTACCGACCAGCGTGCTTCGCATAGAGTTGTCTCAACCCGGCGAGGCGATGCCCACCAGCACCCAGCCCGACCATGTATCCGGCGAGGAACGTGAACGAGATCCCCTCTTCGGCCAGCAACGCCAGGTCGTCGTCGATCCGCCGCCTGAGGAACGAATCCGACACCGAATACCCGTTGTAGCCCGCGTCGTAAATCGACTCGAACGCCTCACGCAACACGGCATCTACCTCCGGACGAGCCATGCCCGTACCCAGATCAATCGCGCTTACAGCAGCCGCCCACCCAGCAACCTCGCCAGCGCCATGCTCAACCACACCCAGGGCGTTACCATCAGCCAACCCAACCGCGGCCGCCAGGAGCTCCACCGACGGAGCAAACGCCAAGATGGGGCCACCAGTAGTTATCGACAGATTGCGGCCACTGCCGACGTTTCCGTTCGCGATGAAGCGCGCTACCGCCGGCGGCGGGTCACGCAAGTCCCTCTTCTGAGAGAGCACGAACCCTCGCTGACCATAGTTGTCGCCAGCGTCGGCAAGCCACGCCGCGACCACCTCTACTGCGCGGTCCGGACCCACATCTCGGCTGATCCATGCGTTCGTTGACGGCACCACGCCCCAAAGGATATGCCGACAACCGAATACACCAGCGCTACCGCGACACCGGCGCCCTCCCGGACAAACGCCCGCTACGGAGAGAGACAGTTCACAAGGAATCTGGTTTTGATAGGTCGCGATCCGTATTCACTTGCCCCCCAGGTGGTTTGAAGTGCCGATAATGTACCTTATGACGTTTCGGCAGCTCACGGCCCACGGTCCGTAAATGCCTCTCTTCTGACGGCCGGTGGGACCTCGAGCAGGAGTCGGTCACGCCCTGTTGTCCGAGTTCGAGGCTTCACCGTGCGCGTATATCCGCTCACCGTGGCCAGGCGACCCTAGAGCATCGCGCTGCCACAGAACGCCGACGACGACACCGATGGCGGTCGTCAACCACCACAACCAGGTGTAGACAGTATGCGTGGCGACCTACCGTGATGCGTGGATCAGAGAAGAAGCTTGGATTCAGAACGCATACTGCATCACTCTGATCAGCGCGATCGAACCCGATCAGGTTTTGACGAGCCTGCACGCTCGCCAGGACCGGCCTGTAGCAGTCGGTGCAGACGACGCCTTCTACGAAGGCGGGGACCTCGCGAAGGATCAGCAACTTTCCGTGACCGAGCACCAAGTCGTTGCTGTCGCAAACGCGGGGAACGGTTGGAGCCTCATGATCCAAGACAATGGTTATATCGGAACCACAGATTCGGCTATGGCGTCATTGACGGCTAACCACGAGGTCGTCTCACAGTCTCAGAATATCAACGGTGACAACTACTTTGTGTGGTGGCGTGACGGTGTGAGGCAGGTTCTCTTCAGCCCATCCAATCCGGTGTGGGAGTTAGTAGGAGAAGGGGCGGCATATCAAGGGTCTGCGGCCGGGGTGGCTCGTATCGTCGAGCTGATCAACGAAGTTGGTGGTATCGAGTTAAACGGTCCACCACCCGAAGGCCGCACGAACTCTCATCATGTGGAGGGCGCCTTCGCTCTGGCTGAACAGCTCACCGGTGTCGCAGTTACCCCTCGGCTACTCGTCAAGGCGAGCTTCACCGTTGCCGTCGTGCCGGTCAACGCAGCTACGGCGGGACACGGCCCCGCAACTGACGAGCCTTCCCGCGCCCAAGTTGACGAGGTACCCACCTGGGAGCAGGTCATGAAGTTGCACACCTCTTCGCATAAACTGCCGATTCACGGGACCTTGATCGAGTCTGACCACGATATTGACGCGACGAGGACCGTTGAATTCTGGCGTAAGCACAAGCGAGCCTGGCGGATAGCTGATGAGGCGGGTGTATGCCGCATCGTGGGACGACGCGGCGAGAACTGGTTCCGGGTTGATGGGGAGCTGACCGACGAGCCTGGCAGTAGGCACACAGAAGGCCTGCACCCTATGCTGCTGCTACAGATTCTCGATAATTGGACATTCGGTCGCCACACCGCCCCAACAGTGCCGTGGGAGAAAGGGACCCCGGTGACCGTCGCGAGCCGGCCAGCCTGGGAGTTTGCCGTCAAGGACGAGCATCGCAACCCCAGTAGGATCGCATTCGATGCCGCAACGGGCATAGCTGTCCGGTGGCAGCGAGACAGCACAACCTACGAATTGACCACCTTAGACGCCGACATTAAGTTACCCGACGACCTCTTTGAAGGGCCGTAGTCCTGAGTGGGTGAGCGCCCCGCTTGCGGGCCGTCAAACATGACTCGGCTCGAACGTCCGTCGCCTGATCTTCGGACACGGCAGCCAGATCGCGTGGGAAGGCCCGCGCTAGCAAGTCAGCAGCCGAGTCGCCGGACTGCGCACTGGCGGCTCGGCTACGTCCCGCTGTAGACCACGAACAGCTGTGTGTGCGACGGGGTGAAGTTCAGAACGACTGCCCGTTCAGCCTGGTTCAGAGATTGGTCGGGACTGCGGGCACCCTCGGAGCGGCTAATCCGCGCGCCACCACCGGCGGGGCAGGTCAAACCAACCTCGGTGAGATTTTGACCGGCCCACGGTGAGGGGATAGACGCGCACGGCAGATCCTCGAACTCGGACAACACGCCACTGACGTCGGCCGCCCGCAACGTCCGGAACTGATCGGCAGGCCCGTCGTACCGGATGGCGAACGCTGAGGAGCCGACTGAATCCACTGGCCACACCAAGCCCTGAGCGAACTCGAAACCGTCGGGGGCGTGCATACCCCGTCGTTCGATGCGCTCAGTAGCATCGTTTGCGTCGATGGTCTTGCGGTACGGCGGTTCCTGAAACCCGCATGCCGGGGCCAGCATCCCGGCACACAACGCCACCGCCAGGGCCACCACACCCGAACGAACTCGACCGAAGCGTGCCATCTCTCTCCCCTGATAGAAGTCGCGCGACGAGCACCCGAAGCCGCGGCGGGAACAACCACCCGACTCTATGCGCCGCACACGTGGCAGGGGCGAGACCACCGAGCGTGTCAGGATCGGCGCATGGCGTACACCTACCGCGACTTCGGATGGCTCGCGATCGACTACCCCTGGACGACCAACGCATTCAGCATGGCCTATATCAGCAACGCTGACCCTCGAGAAGTGATCGCGGCGCTGACCACTCGCTCGCTGCCGAACACGGCGGGCCTCGACGGTGTCAACGAAACCAGCTGGGACCACTTCCGGGTCATCGGAGCCGCACAGCTCGGCACCTGGACGATCACCGTGGCGCCGACCAGCCTGGCGGTCGGCAGCGACACCGATATGGCTGAACTGTCGCGCGGCCGCGAGATCGTGTCGCTGTCCCGAGATGTCGAGGCGCTCAGCGTGTTCACGATCTGGCGAGACGGCACCCAGGTCACCAGCTTCGACCCGCTGCGTTCGGCGTACCAGCGACCCGAACGCCGGCGACTGGCCCGCGCTCATGCAGACCGCCGGCCTTGAGCCCCATCCCTACGAAGACGGCACCGGCGACGACGGGCTGCACCACATCATTGATGGGCTCTGGCGATGGCCGCCAACCACACGAGTCTCGCAATCACCCCGGGCTTCCTGCGCGACGCCGAATTCACCTGCGGCGAAGCGTAAGAACGCTGGAAGGCGCGAGTGCCGCCGCGCGCGTGCGAACCCGCTCACTGGAGGCCTGGCAACCACAGCCCGGTAGCTATTCCGCCACCGCCTACACGTTCATCCCGGAGTACCTGCCCATCGCCGAACGCGACGCCACCATGCTCGTCGTCGACCTGCGTACCAGCAATCGCCGCGGGCTCATCCGCGAGTTCGACAAAGTCGACAACGACGACGAGACACCCACCTGGGACGACCTCACCACGTTGCTCGACGAACTCATCGACGCCCTGACCCAACGCACTACTTTCCTGGGTTGGCAGCCCGCCACCCAGGATGGGCGCTTAATCTGGAACCTCGCCCGCTAACCGTTCAGGAGCCCCGGGATGGATGAAACGACCGATCGACAGTCTCGTCACGACCCACCTGTCGGCCACTTCGGCTGGTGGAAAGGCGTGGCAGCAGTACTGATCGTCGTCATTGGTGCTGCCGCGGGCCTGGCCGGGCTGAGGTGGGCGCTGTTCGAGTGGATCGACAGGGGGATGACCCCGCACACCTACGAGTCGGCCGATGACGCCAAGGGTCTAGCTGAGGGGATCGGGCTCGTCCTCGTCGACGGCGACGACGTCGTCTACGGCGAGGTGTTCAGCGCGTTCCCCGACTCCAGCGCATACCTGGTCATCGTCACACCGTCCGCTGATCGGCTGGCCCAAATCCTTGACCGATCGAAGTTCCCCCCGCCGACACCGATCGCTCCGGAGGACCTCAGCGTGAGAAGCAGCACCCGGCATGGACCGGCACCCAGCCCCACGCTCGTGAAATCCCAACGGTGGCAGTCCACCAACTACCTCACGGCGACATGGGACCCAGCACGCGACCCCCGAACGCTCTACATCAGCGCCACCCAAACCTGATCCGCCGCCACCGACGGCGCGTGAAAGCTGGAATTACCTTATGTCACATAACCATGATAGGTGTTCTCCCCCAGCTGTTTTCGAATGCCGATAATAGATATTATGTCAGGTAAACCTGTCACGGGGAAAGTCTAATGTCTGGAGATCCAGACATTGAAGGTCTACCCTACCGACATGGGCTGGGTACGCGAAAGCGATACGCACTTGCACGAGGCGGCGTTGGTGCCGTTCTTCGAGGACGGGTCTGTGAGTCACGGGTCGACCATGGTCGACGGCGTCGACTACGAGGTCGTCGAGATCGGCGGGCGGCCGGACGGTGATCGTCGTCGGCCGTCGGCCGAGATTGTCGGCTGGTTGTTGCGCTGCGACTGCCGTCGTTGGGAGAGCTCCGACCCCTACAGCTCCGAGTTGTCGAGCTGGACCGATCCGGTGCAGTGGGCGCGGGTGCCCTCAGCGTCCCTCGAGGACCTCGCCCGCCACCGGGTGTTTGCCCCCGACAGCGACGTCCACGCCGACGAGCGGCCTGAGGTTGCGGAGGCCGCCCGCGCGGTGTGGCAGCGCGAGCATCTCGACCCGATCGACGTCGACGGCGAGATTCGGGCGGCGGCGGATGCCCGCAGGGATGCCGACGCGCGGCTCGACGCCGCGGTGGCCAAGGCCCGCCGGCTGGGCCGCTCGTGGGCCGACATCGGCGCCGCCGCCGGCATGACCCGCCAATCAGCGAACGAGCGGTGGAAAGACCGCGTGTGAGCCGCGGAGCGCATCGGCAGGCAGAGGCTGTCATGCGCCGGGGCCGATGCGTCGCCAGTACAGCGCGATGGTGGTGCCGTAGGGGTTGGTCGTGATGTTCAGGCCCCACATGTAGTAGCCGACACCGATTGTGACCCCAAGATCGGCGTGTCTTGAAGGAAATGAACAGCAGATTCGAGATAATGGCAATACCCACAGGGAGGGAATGGCCATGACCAACAAGCGGATCGTGCAAAAGCGCGACGACGGCAACTGGGAAGTCAAACGACCGGGTTCTGACCGCGCCAGCGCGGTGACACCGACGCAGGATGCTGGCATCGATAGGGCTCGACAGATCCTGAAGAACGACGGTGGAGGTGAGCTACAAGTGCGAGGCGTCAACGGTCAGATCCGGGCGCAGGACACCGTAGCGCCCGGTAACGATCCTCGATCGTCGCGCGGCTAGTCAGCGCTCGCACGCACAGGCGGCGGCAACAGGACGAGGCATGGTGAGCATGACGAGTGGAGACGCAGGCGTCGGCGAACAGACCTCGCAGTTCGTGCCCCAGTCCCGGATCGCCTCGGAGTTAAGGGAACTTCCGCCGCGAAAACGCGCCCTGCTTGGCATTGACGATTGGGTGCTTGATCTCGTCGATGCAGTAGTACGCACAACCTTCGTACTTACTGCCGAGGACTCGCGGCCTCTGGACGAACGTCTTGATACTGTGCGCGCGTTCTTTGCCCCTCTTGATGGGGCTATGCCGTCAGTCCTCGCGGACCAGATTGATGACATGCCGGCGAAGCTGGAACAGCTCTCCGCGGAAGGTCTACCGCGCTGGGCGAAAAGACTCACTCGAGACGGCCACTGGAAACGGTTCGCCGAACGGCTAGTCGGCCCGAAGAGCTATGCCCGGATCGGTGTGGCGCTCCGGGAGGACGGCACTGTCGTCGCCCACGGTTTACGCGGCCTCGTCAGGATGATCCGCCCGTACGCGGCCGCTTTTGACGACCTCGTCCAGGTCCTCGGTCCCGACCAGATGGCTGCGCTTCGGGATCTTCCCGGCGGCCTAGTCGCCTCGGCACTTCGCTTCGTGGTGCAACTGGACAGTTTCTTGGAGGATCTCGTTGCATCCGACTTTGACTGGTCACTCCTTAGCGCGTTCGGATCAGCCGGCGAACCGGCCGATCTCGACGAGATCATCGAGCAGGTTCGCCCTCTGATATCAGGCCCTTTGCAGGCCCAGCTGGCCGAACTCAACACACGGCTCGTACGCAAGCTTCGCGGAGCCCGAACGGCTTTGGAAGTGTCCGACGATGGCGTGTCGCAGGCCGCCAATTCCCTGGTCGAGCTGATCGACTGGCTGCTGCGATCGGCGTTCGAGGACGACGAGGTGCTGCGGTGGCTCGATCAGACCGGCCTCGAGAACGAGTGGTATACCGATCCCCAGTCGGGGAAGCAAAGACCCACCAAGAAGGGGCAGGCTCTGTGTTTCGTTCACGGCGCGGCCGACCTCAAGCCTGACGGCCACACCGCACTTCATGAGGCCGTCGCTATCGCTATCGTCACAGCCCGCCGCGGACTTCAGAAGCTCAAACACGCCGACACTGGCGACGACACCGAGAAGGTCCTCGTTGCGCAGTACCACCATGCAGTCGAGGGCTTTCTGACGGTCGCGATACGACTCACCTGGGCAGCTTTACCGCAGGAGGACATCGATCGCCTGCGGACACGTCTTGCCGCCAGGTCATACTCTGCCGCCTAGCGCAAGGACGTGATGGTCCCGTCATGGATCGACCTGCCTAGAACAGACCCAGCACAAGCGTGATCGCCAGGAATAGCGCGAGCTGATAGCCGGTGTTGATGATCGTCAGCTTCAGAGGCTTCTGCTCGAACGAGTTATGCTGGATAAGAGTCGATGCGGACAGCGTCAGCCAGGCGACGAACCCAACCACCACCGCCAGCCACACGGAGTCGTTGCCGGTGGCCGCCGACGTGAGCCCGACGGCGAACGCCAGTCCGAAAGTGGTCGCCGCGTTGGACACGGCGAGCAGGACGAGGTTCCGTGTTCGGACGGGTCTGTTCTTCTCCGGTGTGATGCCCGTGAGTCCTTCCCAGGCGTCCGCGATGGCTCCCCTTGAGTACCAGGCCATCGCGACGACCATCCCCGCGACGAACGCGAGGAGCACACCAATCCAGCTGATCTCCATGCTCATACCTCCTTGACGGCCGGAGCACGGACTGCCCTGGCAACGACGACGGCACATTGATACCATCAAGCATGGTTGAAAATGTCAATCGTGCATCATCACGTCGATCCTACGGTCAGTTCTGCGGGCTGGCGCGCGCGCTCGACGTCGTCGGAGACCGCTGGAACCTCCTGATCGTGCGCGAGCTGCTGCCCGGACCCCTGCGATACGGCGAGCTCAAAGCATCCCTGCCGGGCGTGGCGAGCAACCTCCTCGCCGAGCGGTTGCGGACGATGGAGGAGACCGGCGTTGTGGAGCGAGCGCTGGGAGACACAGGCGTCGTCTACGGACTGACACGATGGGGCACGGAGCTCAAGGAGCCGATGGAGGCCCTGGGCCGGTGGGGCGTGCCTCTGCTGGCCGCCGGGCGCGGTGATGACGAGTTCCGGCCCCGGTGGCTGACGCTCGCCCTGCCCGCCATTCTCCACGGGAGGACGGCAGCGCCGCCCGTCGAGATCGGCTTTGAGGTCGAGGGTCTGCTCATCGTTCTCCGCATCGACGAGGGTGGTCCGAGCGCGCGGATCGGTGACAAGAATCGACCGAACACCGTCCTAGCGGCCGAGGCCGATACCGTTGTCGGCTTCGTCGCCGGCGCTCTCACCATCGACCAAGCGCTCTATGCAGGAGAACTCCGCGGAGACGCGGCCCCCCTTCGGCAAGCGTTCGCCTAAGACGCCACCTCCAAGGCAGCGGATCGGAGGGATCATCCGTAGTCGGTGCGACGCCGTCAACAACCTCATGGCCAGCAACATCTAGCTGTATGAGGCCAAGACGTTGCTGACGCGTGATGGTGTTGCGGACGCGGGTGGCTTGCCTTCGTGCACACCGTGAGGCCGGTGATAGTTGTAGTGCACGTTCCAGGTCTCGAGCGCCTGTGCGCGTTGTTCCTCTGAGGTCCAGGTCCTCGCGTAGAGGAACTCCTCGGCAAGAATCCGGTTGTAGCGCTCGACCTTCCCGTTGTGCTTTGGTGAGTACGGTTTTGTGCGCCGGTGCTCGGCATTGTTCAGGGCGCCGGCGAAGGCGGCAGAGCGGTAACAAGCGCCGTTGTCGGTGATGATCCGCTCGATCTTCACGATTCCGTGCTGAGCGAACCAGTCTCGGGCGCGGTTCAAGAACGCGACGGCGGTGGTGGCCTGCTCGTTCTCAAGCGATTCCGTGTATGCGAGACGCGTGTGCCCATCGATCGCGGAGTGCAGGTACGTGTATCCGGCCCGCGCCCCGCGGGTCTTGGCGCGCGCTGCGGCCCGGGCAGCCGGGCTGTCTTTGCCGTGCACCCGCCAGCCGCCGCCGTTGGGGATGCGCCCGACCTTCTTCACGTCCAGGTGGACCATGTGCCCGGGGTGTTTGGCTGTGATCGTCTTGACCTCCCGGTTCGTCTCGCCGTTCGGGTCGATGAATCGGCGCCGGTTGAGCCCGAGCTGGGCAAGATAGCGGGTGATCGTGCGCCGGCTGACCGCGACACCGGTGGCGTGGAGTTCGAAGGCGATGCGAGATGCCGACCATTTGGTCTCACGGCGCATCGACTCGATCCGCGCCACCGTTTCACCGGGCATTGCGGTCGGCTGCCGGGCCGGGGCAGACGAGCGGTCAAGCAGCCCGATCTCGCCGAACTGCCTGTGGCGGTTCACCCACTTCGACGCGGTCGCACGCGAGATCCCCATCTCGGCAGCCACGTGTGCGATCGGCCGACTGCGGCAGCGCTCAACAAGCCGCGCCCGCCCCTCGGGAGTGAGCGGAGCATTCTTATGCGATCTCATCAGCGTGCAGATGCGATGGCACTCTTCGGCCAAGGGAGCTTCGTTGCGGTCATCGCAGACGTTAGCCGCCAGAGCCGTTCAGCGCTCGTGATGTCGAGTGCATAGGGCTGAACGCCGCCCTCGTCCATCGAGCCACCCTCCTCCGCTACCGAGGCGATGTCGCAGTCTTCGAGATAGAGCCCGCCGCGTCCCTCAAGGAGGAGGGATGTAGCGGCCCACAGGCCCGTGGCGGCGCCCTGGCTCGGCGTCTTGAAGTCGGCACCAACGACGTTGCCATCGAGATCGATCCACCCGAGTTCGACCTGCTCGGCAACTGAGAGTTGTCGCTGCAAGCCGGTCATGATCTTTCCGGGATGTAGCGCAAACGCTCGGACACCGTGGTCGGTGCCGAGATGATCAAGCCAGAGCGCGAAGAGCACGTTCGCGGTCTTCGACTGCCCGTATGCCGCCCACCTGTCGTAACCCGTCAAGAAGTGAAGGTCATCCCACCGGATGTCTGATGCGTGATGTCCAGCCGATGAGTAGACGACAACGCGCGCGCCGGCGCGCGCCAACAACGGGAATAGCCGCGCGGTGAGCGCGAAGTGCCCAAGGTGGTTGACGGCGAACTGGTAATCCCACCCCGGCCCAACCGTACGGGGCGGAGTTGCCATCACGCCCGCGGAGGCGATGAGCATGTCGATTCGCTCGGTCGCGAGGCTGATCCTCTCCGCCGAGCCAGCGAGGCTGCCGAGGTCGGCAAGATCCACTCCCTCGATGACGGTGACACCGTCGAGCCCCGCCAAGGATTCGCGTGCGACCGGTGCGTTGCGCGCCGGCACGATGACCCGAGCACCAGCAGAAACCAGGGCCCGGGTGGTTTCGAGTCCAAGACCTGAGTATCCGCCCGTGACCACAGCGGTCTGTCCTGATAGGTCTTGGTTGACGAGCACATCGGTCGCCGTCGACGCGGCCGTGAATCCGGAGCCGAGGGGGTGTTGTTCTGCAAGTGTCATGCAGTGACGCTATGACCTAGAGTCGACTCTAGGTCAAGCCAGGCGGAGGCGGATTGTGGTCACAGAAGCATCGACAACGTTCTCGATCGGCGACGTCGCTGTCGCGGTCGGGATGAGTGTTCATGCGTTGCGGTTCTACGAACGTGAGGGGCTACTCGTCGGACCGATTGATCGCACAGCAGGCGGTCGCCGCCGCTACACGCAAGTGGATGTCGACTGGCTTCAGATCTGCACCAAGCTCCGCGAATCCGGAATGCCCTTGGCTGAACTGCAACGATTCGCCGCATTGGTGCGACAAGGACCAGGAAACGAGTCCGAGCGGTTGGCGCTGCTCGATGACCATCGAGACCGCGTCAACCAGCAGATACGCGCCCTTGAAGAGGCCAAAGAGATCATCGAGTGGAAGACAAGCATTTACCGTCAGCATGTTCAGGATGGCAACGCAATCGGGCTGTGGGACCCCACCAGTAACACAGCTCCCGACTAGATATCAGCCGTCAACAACCTCCTGGCCAGCAACATCTAGCTGTCTGACACGTCTGCTGGAGCGGAAGCCGAATTGCCGGATTTCGTAACGCCAACTGCTCCGCAGTCCGTGCCGCAGGAGCGGATCGACCGCGACGGCGACGGCGTCGCCTGCGAATAGACACCCCGCCAGCCCACACGCCGTCACGACGGTCCTTTCGGAACGTCGTGACGGCGGTCTAAGCTGCGGGCGCGGCACCCTCCCGGGTGTTGCGAACCCCGTCGTCGAGAACTCTCAAGGAGTGGTCATGGCTGGAATCGCAGACAAGTTCGACAAGGCATACGAAGACAAGTCGCTGGCCGAGCTGGCCGATGCGCCGGTCGCGGCGCTGCAAGGCGTCAGCGACGGCGACGCCGAAAAGCTCCAGGCGGCGTTCAACATCAAGACCGTGCGCGACCTGGGCACCAACAAGTTCTTCCTCTGGGCTCAGGCGGTCGCCAAGCTCGCCGAATAGACCGGCCAGCCCGCGCGGAATACCGCGAGTGGGGCCGCCGTTGACTCGTGCGACGGTGGCGGTCTCATTGCCCCGGGCCTCACCCCTTTCCGTCGCTGCGTGCGGCCACTCGCCGAGAGGCGCACTGACCGGCACCGTCCCTCAACACGCTGGAGCCGCCGACCCCAAGGGTCGGCGGCTCCGTCGTTGTTGCAATTCGAGAGACAGTGCCCCCCTTGTGGAACTGTAGTTTCGACCAGGATTATCGGCGGGTTCCTGGGCGGCCGTGACGCGGCCACGCTGTGACGCCCGCTCAGCCCGTAAAGACCGAGCGGGGGTCACGCGGTTTCACCAACAGATGGAGGTGGGCGGCCCACGCTGCCGCCCACCTCGCCTAACCGCTCGGTGTCGCGGCCGCAGGTGCGCGATACGAGCGGCGGACCGGCCGGAACGAGGTGGCCGGCGCCGAGTGGTGCCAATCCCGCACGTAAGGGTAGGTAGCACCTGCTGCGGATCGCCGACCTGCGCGAAGACAGCATCGATTTCAGCGACCAGCCAGGTGTCTTCGACGTTGATCAGGTCCACACATCCGGCTGGCGACACATAATCTCGAAGATGCCGACTTCGCCGAAGGCTCACTCATCGACGCCGCACCAGTCCAAGTACCAACCACTGTTAACGAGACCAGCGGGATAGAAGTTCAAGAACAGCAGCTGCAGGAGTCTGGCACCGGTAGGTGGGTGTTCATACCGCCTTTCGACATATCAGCCCTCGATCCGGAACAGCGCCTCTCTCGTAGTCTCATGTACGCCTCGCTGTTCCTCGATGCTGACCTCAGCACTGCCCTCAATCACAGGCCAACGGCCTCAGTGACTTCGCTGCGCCGCACGCATATTGCCGGCACGACACTGTCCGGGATGGACTTGCGGGCCTGCACCTTCACCGGCGCCGACGGCCCCGACAAACTTGTCATCGCCGGCGATGACATCCTCTCCAACCATCGCGGAGACAAGGACATGAGGCGGGCCTGGCCCGCTCGCGGACGGAAGTGGTGGCGGACGAGCCGACGCGTCCTGCACGACGAACACGCCGTTCGTCAGTTGCGCCCCACGGCCAGCGACACCGTCGGGGTTGGCGAGACGACAGACGTCATCAGCAAACCCGCGGCCACGCCTACCGCACCACTGACGTATCGCAACGTGGCCGCCACCTACCGATCCCTCCGCAAAGCGCTCGAGGACAGCAGAGATGAGCCAGGCGCCGCCGACTTCTACTACGGCGAGATGACAATGCGGCGCCTCGCCGCGTCACCGCTCTCGGTGGAACGGTGGCTACTCACCCTGTACTGGCTGATTGCCGGATACGGGCTACGCGCGTGGCGGGCCCTGGCCACTCTTGTTGTGGTGATTGCGGTCGCGGGCTGGTGTTTCACCAATGACGCGTGGGCGGTCAAGACGGTGACCAAGACTCCTACGTCCGTGGACCTCGACACCGGGGTCATCACGTCCTCCGCATCGACGGCGGATGGGTTGTCGCAGATGCGGTCCTGGTTGTTCGCCGCACAGGAAGCCGTCGTCCCGTTTCGGCCCGCTGGACTGTCGGGAGTCACCCTTGCAAGCTGGGGCCACCTCATCGACATCGCCGTCCGCATCCTCGGACCGGTCTTGCTCGCGCTTGCGATCTTGGCTGTCCGCAACCGCACCAAGCGCTGATCTTGTGGGGCCAGGCGAACGAGCGCTGGACAGACCGTGGATCAGATCCACACCTGGCCGACGCCTGACGCTCCTCTGATTTGGGCGAAGTTCAGGGATGCTGTGTTCTAACTCGGCGAAGCTCGCCGCTACCTCGACGACGTGCGCCGAACGGTGTGACCCGCTCCCCTACCTGGGTCGACCGTCTTGGTGGCCCGGCGGGCGACGTCGGTGCCTGCGCCTAGAATCCGACAGGTGGGAATTGCGGACACCGAAGCGCGGAATCTCGCTGAGCAGTACCGGCCGCTAGATTTGGGGGAGGTCTGGCACGGTGCAGGGACCCTCCTGGAGGTGGTCGATGGAACCCGTAACCCTGATAGTCGCGGCGATCGCACTCGGCGCGTCTGACGGTGCGCGTGAAACAGCGAAACAGGCAATCGGTGACGCCTACTCGGCCGTGAAGGGCTGGATCACGAACCGGTACAGCTCCGTGACCGCGGAGGTAGAGGGGCTGGAACAGGAACCAGAGGAAGAGCTCCGCCGCGCACTGCTCGCGAAGAAGCTGGATCAGGCAGGTGCTAGCAATGACGTCGAGCTGCTCGGTCTTGCGCAGGCGGTCCTGGCAGCCGTTGACGAGCAAGCTCCTGAATTGCCTGCCACCGTCGGCGTGGTGATCCGCCGGGCGTCGGTTGGGGGCGATATCGAGGTCGTAGACGTGGCTGTCGACGGCGGGAGTGGAGTTGTCGCCGAAGACGTCGCGGCTGGTGGCGATCTGCGGATCGGCAAAGTCTCGGCGCGTGCCCCGCAGGAGCCGCCCCACCCTACCCAGGCGCGGGAGCGGTAGACGGTTCGTCTGCTTCCGCGCACAACTTCACCTCGAACCAGCGCAATGTCATCGCTGGGCGGGACAACAACACGTATTACTCGGTCGGCGCGACAGAGACGGGCAACAGTGGTGGCCGAATCCGCGCAGTAACGGCGTCGGCCAAGCCTGTGCCCATCGGTCAGGGTTTGTGGACCGTTACGGTGAACAATGCGAGTTCGGGTCCGATCACGGACCTCGAAGTCGATGTCTATGCCGTTGATGGGGACGGCAACCGGCTGGAGGATGCGTGTCACCCGGCGAAGGGGAAGATCTCACTACAGGAGCTCCTCCGCGAGATCATGGCGGGCGGGATGAGCGGAACACTAGATGCCATCGGTTCCCGCGCCACCTCGATGTACCCGCCGGGGATGTTCGAGGCCCCAGCAAACCTCGGTTCCTACGGAGGGATGTTCTCGGATTACCTTATGGGTGCACCTGGCCTCGCCTCGCTTCTTCAGAACGCGCAGCAGCAGATGGTGGACAAATACCCGGACGTGATCGCGCGTGATCAGTCAGCTGAGGTGATGTACAGCGCCCCTGGAGCGGCCGAAGTTCGGGTCGATCTCCAGTTCGCCGACGACATGGGCAATTTGTGGCGTCGACGCCACGGTCAGCAACCTGAACCGGTGATGGAGAACGAGTAGCCTAACTCCCTGAGTCCGTCCCACGCCCGAGATGATAAGGCCGCGGTAACACATAAACGCTAGGCGCTAGACCTCGGTCGATCGCCCCTGAGAACAGGCCACTCGATGTCGACCACTGTGCCCACACAAACGCCCCCGAAGATTGCACCCTTCCCCCCGGATTTCGTCAAGGGCGTGTGCGACGTTCTTGCACAGACAGACCATCGCACTCTTTCGGCCGGCCGGGACCATCGGGGTCTCCCTCGTTGGGTTCGGCGCCGTCGTCGACATCACCGTTCGCGTCCTCGGACCGATCTTGCTTGCCCTGGCGATCCTGGCTATTCGCAACCGCACCAAACGCTGATCACGTGTTTCCCAGCAGAGTGCTGCATCCGATGCCGAAGCGGTCGATGGCAAGGCTTATCTGATCGGTACGGAGCAAACCTCATCCATCGCATGCGGAGCAGGCGTCGTCGGGACTGTCCCATTTCACCACTGGTAGCAGATTCCCGAAGAAGGTCTTCGACAGATGATCTTCCGATCGCACTAGAGGAATCCGGTGCGTGGGGGTTTGGATCACGATGCCTTTGACGTATGCACCCGTGAGGGTGAGCTTCAGCTCAGCCAACGAAGTCTTCGCGTCGTCGGGATCGAAGTTGAACACTGCTCCACGCAAGTCAGCTCCCGTGAAATCTGCACCGTTGAGTTTCGTAACGGCGGCTGCCTTTCCTAACAGTTCATGCCCTGTCGCCTTAATGTGCTCCTGGGTCTCGGTCGGGAGGGCGCCCGGGTTGTAGTTCGTGAAGTCGGCGTCCCTCAAGCACGCGTACTGCAGATGAGCATCTGAGAGGTCCGCGCCGGATAGGCAGGCGCTCTGCGCCCGGGCTCCCCCGCCAGTACTCAATCGTGGCTGTCCTGGCTTTCCGCCTACCGCTGTCGGGGCACCCATTTCAGCTCCCTGAAGGTGTGCGCGTAGCAGGTAGGCGCGCTTTAAGCCAGCACCACGTAGGTCAGCTCGGCGCAGGTCGGCGTTGCACAGATCGCAATAGTCGAGTTTTGCGTGCGTTAGATCCATCCCGGCCCACAGCACGTTCGTGAGGTCCGCGTCGCCGAGACTCAAGGTCGGGGATTTGCCGTTCCATCGTTGGGCGGGTTGGGTTTTGAGTCCGATGTATCCCGGTTCTTCTGGACACCGGGCTGGCACGAGGAACTTCTCACGGAGTCGTTCGATGATCGCGTCTCGTACGTAGTCGTCGTAACCGATGCCCTTCAAGTCATGTCCGCTGGCGGTACTTACCGGCGCGCGGTGGGTGTTTGCCCGGAGGTAGGCGGTTAGCGTCTCAACCGCTGGCACCACGGGAGCGTCGGGGTTCGTCTCGTCCTGAAGCCACTCGTCGATCACGGCGACCAGTGCGTAAACCCCGGCGAGTCGACGCGCGAAAGACTGCGCGTCGCCGAGTTGGCCAGTTGCACCTGTGAACCGGTCCCATCGAGCGCGTTCGACCTCACGAGTGTGCGCACGCCAGTTCGCTTGGTTCTCCTCCATGAGCGTGCGGTGGTGGTGCTGCAGGGTGAGCACGACTCCAAGGACGGCGACGATCGCTGCCGCGGCCGCGCCAAGTGGCGTCAGCGCGCCGCCGTACTGATCCTGCGGCGACAGGTTGCCCAGGACCCATCGCAGCGCGAAGTAGGCGACGACAAGTAGGACGACGAGCACTCCGAAGACACCCCAGTAGATCCAGAGAGGGCCCTTCGACACCTCTGACGCTGGACGGCGTCCGTCTGCTCTAGTCATGCAGCAAATGTTCCACATCAGGAGGGCAACTCGGCCGATGGCCTGACCCCGGCCTGGGCCGCTGGTCGGCGTGCTTCGAACGTCTGGCACGCCGACCAGCGAGATAATCGACTACGCGATGATCTTGTGAAGCGCGGTTGCCACCGTGCATGCGGTGACGATGGCGGCCACGGTGCCCGCCGCGAGGTACCCAGCCCCTGCGGCTGCGGTCACGATCAGCGTGATCACCACCCAGCGCAGGGGCAGACCTTCGGCCGGCTGATCGTGATCCTGGGGCGCCCGTGAAGACGGTACGGTTGACATTGCGTTGTTCCTCATTTCTCTCGTGGGATGCCGCACTTGCGGCCTTCGGGGATTCCGCCCCCGAGGGCCGCGTCTTTGGTCTGAGTCCGTCACCTGAGTGATGTCCGATTGACCTCTGACGTGCGACAACAACAGTTGTACGCGGAAAGCGACGGAGCCGTGCTACGCTACCGGCAACGGCTTAACCCGCCGAAACTACGCCGCAAGTTCCGCCGGAGACGACTTTTTAGGAGGGTTAAGACGTTGAGTTTGAGGCGCTGCGTTTAAGAGATAATGTGACGTAAATCACTTATTGGGGGTCGTCGTGGCCAGACTGTTCGAGCTGAGCGTCGCGCGGCCACCTAACCCGCGGGAGCGTGCCGTGCTTGAAGCACGGTTGAACAGACTCGCCCAGATGGAACAGTCTGTCGCGGACGCGGGGCACTGGCTTCAGGAGCTGATGGAGGACCGCGTCTCGCCGGCTGGCGATGTCCGGCTTCGGCACGGCTTCGTGCGTCTTTTCGCCCCGGATTCGTCAGCAGACACCACCAACCGCAACGCGACCAGGCGTGACCAGCGGCCACCGAGTACTCGGTTGATGTCTCCCCGAGGTCGTTCGTTGTCGTTCTTCCTGACCGCGCTTTTCGAAGCGCAGATGCGCTTGAAACCAGGGCAAGCCGCATCGCCCAACGAACTTCCACTAAAAGCGACAAACGGTCACGCTGGGTGGACAAACTTCATCGCGACTGACGCCCAAGACTTCACGGAAGGCCGCCACCTCGCAGAGGTGTCCGACAAGAAGGTACGCCAGATCCAATCGAGCCTGGTCAGACTCCACAAGGAGAATCTGATCAGCCTCACCTCTCACGATCGCCGGCGCCAGTACCAAGACTTCGTTCTGAAATGCGAAGACGCCCGGCCCCACAGCAACAACAGCTTTTACCGGGTGCCTGATAGCGATTTTTTCACCGTGCCGGCGTCGCTGTTCACCAACGGGTGGATCCACGTCCTCGAGGACAGCGAACTGGTGCTTTTGCTCATCGCTGCACGATTGCACTACAAGCACGGCGACGAGGCTCAGCCGCTCCCCTCCGGTCCGCGGAAGCTGAACTACGGTTTGAGCCGTGACTCCTTCGAGGCCGGCCATCGCATGCTCGCCTACCTCGACGTTCTAGACGTCATCTCCGACTTCCAGCGCTCGGCCGACGGAAAGGTCGATGGATTCAGCGATCGAGGTGCACAACCCCACCTTCTACGGTTCCACCCCGAGGCCCTTGACCGACCCGCATTTCCGACTATTACGACGACCATCAAAGAACAGATCGCCAAATCCGAGGGGTGAATGGCCTGGACACTGCAATCCTGCGTGAGTGTCGGCCGTGTAGGACTGCGCCCCGCTAACCGATGCGGTTGCGGGGCGCAGTACGTATTTGGGCGTGGGGGTCACCAGGTGAGCTGCGGCTGTTTCGTCGGGGCCTGGTAGGTGTCGAACTGCCAGCCTTTGAAGCCCCGTGCGCAGGCTGTTGCGTCGAGGTTGGGGTTCTGCGTGAGGATTGTGTTGCGCCACGCGGTGCACTCCACGACACCGCTGTAGGTGTAGGTGTTCGCCTGTGCGGGTGCCGCGGTGAGACCGCCGGCGAGCGCGGATGCGCCGATTCCGGCGGTGACGACCCCGGCGACTACGACGGCGCGCACCTTGTTGGTGATGTTCATACTGATCTCCTCCTGACGATTTTTGATTGCTACACAACGTGATTGATTGAACGCAGGGTTTCACTGGGCCAGGCTTCGGGACAGGCGACGGGCTGGTCGAAGACGAGGGACCGCCGGTGCCTGTCACCGGAAACCGCTCAACGTTCGTGCGGGCGCCGAGTCCCTGTCTGAGGACGAGTCGACGCCCGCACAGCCGAGTCCGGATTGGAGTAGCTATCTGACTTCGAAGTGCGGATCGTCAGGGAGGCTGGACCATTCGCCACCCCACACGATCTGACCGCCCATGCTGGCTAGCTTGGCGCGTATCTTTCCGACTTGCACGGGCGTGAAGGTGCCCGAGAAGCCCTGACCGCCATGAATTTCGAGGTTGAGATCCACGGCGGTACCGCTGCCGTGATTGGAGTAGGCCGTATTCGTCGGCGGGACGAGTGCCGGTTCGGCCCATGACCAGTCGTCACCGTTGCCCAGAGTGATCGGCTCGACATTGGCATCGAACCAGGTGACGAACTCGCGGAGCAGTTCGGTGGGCTTACCGGGGGCGGTCCAGAAATTGACCCCGTTAACGGCCCATTGGGTGGTTTGGGCCTGAGTGATGAGCGGGTACCCATTTTGGGAGGTCCCGGCGGCGGCAGCGCCGGCGCCGAGAATGGATGCGCACCCGACGACAAGCGCCGAACCGGCGACCAGGAGATGGGTGCGGAGGCTGCGGGAGGGCAGCGTGGAGCAAGAGTGACTGGACGGCATCAGTCAACCTTTCGATTCGATTGTGAACGTTGCGATTCTCAGCAGACCCGCGCCGACGGCAACCAGCAGGGATCTGCAGCAGCAGAGAACCTATCGCAGACAGTACCCGTGAACTGTCCACCCGGAGGTCTGCGACCGCCGACTATCCGTCGACCGGCGAGCCGAAGAGTCCGGGAAGACGTCCGTTTTCGCCCTGTGAAGTCCCTGGCGGCCGACGTCGTGCGGCGGGTTAGGCTACGCGCGTGACCATGCCATCACCTGGTCCTGGCCATCCCGGCTACGGGTTCCAGGGCCCGCCCGGACAGCCCGGGCAGCATCCGCAGAACGCCGGTTTTCCGGGACAGGGAATCCCGTACGGCGCACCTGCGCCCTATCCGGGAGGTGTGTACCCGCCGCATCCCGGCGGCCGGCCACCGAAGAAGAGCCGCAAGGGACTATGGCTGCTAGCCGGGCTCTTCGGGTTCGCGACGGTGCTGGCCTTGATGATCGCGGTGAGCGTGGCCCTCGAGGACCCCAGTGACTTCGAGAACAACGTCGCCAACACCACCGAGGTGGAGGTCGGTGACTGTTTGACGGTAGGCGAACTCGCCGGGGAGCTCGAGGTCGAGACGGTCGACTGCAGCTACCGAGGGTTTCATTACACAGTCGCGGAACGGGTGCAGACCCGAAACGGTTGTGGCATCGACTACGCCGCATTCTGGTACGAGGAACGCCCGTACGCCGGCGCCCGCCCACGCATCGAGGAAGTACTGTGCCTCGCCCAGGTGTACCAGCAGGGGCTCTGCTACTCCGAACCGCCAACGGATGTGCCAAACCCGTTAGCCAAGGTGAGCGTGGTCGACTGTTCGCGGGTGACGCTGGTTCCGGGCGGTACGAACTACTTCAAGGTCGAGACCAAGGTGGCCGCGGCTCCGGAATGCACAGAGGGACAGGTCGAGTACTTCGCCGCGAAGCCGACACCGGCTGGATACTGCTTGACGTACTTCGAGCCTTAGACCATCCGCCGCGCGGCTAGTACGCAGTCGTAGAGCCCTCTGCGCCGTGATTGTGAGGCACGGGCGGCCGGGGCGAGGATCGGAGGTTCCACTGCCAGTCGGGGAACTCGGTTTCGAGCTGGGTGATCCGGTCGGGCGAGAGTCGGTGTCGTCTGTACTCGGTGCGGCGTTTGGCCACCCACGCGCCGATCGGGAATCCGGCGATCGTTGCATCGCGGGGTGGCGAGCTAGTGCCGTGTGCGGCGGTGTAGCGGTGCAGGTGGTCCAGGCCGACGGGAACGGTGCACGTGCCCGCAGGGTCCACTGCCAGTCGGGGAACTCGGCTTCGAGCTGACGGACGTGTCCAGGTGGTATTTGTCCGGCCCGGTATTCGGCGCGGCGGCTGGCGACCCAGGTACCGATCGGGAATCCGTCGATGACGTCGTGTCGGCGGGCGTTGCTGGTGCCGTGGAGGGCGACGTAGCGGCGCAGATGGGTCAGGCCGGCAGCGAAGGTCGTCCGGGCGTTGGTCTTCCACTGCCAGTCCGGGAACTCAGACTCGAGTTGCGCGATTCGCTCCGCGGGCAAGACGCCGCGGCGATAGTCGGTGCGGCGTGTGTTGACCCACCGGCCTATCGGGAATCCGTCGATGACGTCTCGCTGGCGTGGGCTGCTGGTGCCGTGCATGGCGACGTACCGATGTAGATGGGCGATACCCTCATCGAATCGGATGGTCACGGTCACCTAGTGTGCCTCGCTGCGAACGGTCGATCACCCACCCGGCGTCTCACCACGAGTATCGAGGGGCTATGGGTGGGTATTCCGTCTGGTGTCTAGCTGTCACCCAGCATGGGATCTATACTGGGATCGAGAGGTGATCACCATGACAGCAGCGCATCCTCGGCCGGATCTGGCCGCCTACGCCGAAGCGGCCCGTATGTCGCAGCCCGAGCTCGTGGCTGCGTTGCGCGATCTGCTCGGCGCGAAGCTCGTGGCCTACCTGGGGCGGGTGAGCGAGACCCGGGCGGTGCGGCAGTGGGCTGAGGGCACCCGCACCATCGCCAACCCCGAGGACGTTGAACGGCTCCGGATCGCCTACCGCGCAGCCCGCCTGATCACCGAACGCGACACCCCCGCCGTCGCACAAGCGTGGTTTCAGGGCCTGAACCCGGTCCTCGACGACCGGGCGCCGGCGTTGCTGTTGCGCGACGGCGAGCTCGCTGACGTCGGCCCCCAGGTGCTCAATGCTGCCCGCCAGTTCGCCGCGGTGGGATGAACCAACCCCGCACGTCGACCATCGGCACCCTGCACGGCCCGATCACCACCAGCATCCAGACCGTCACGTCCATTTATCGGGTCGGGTACGCGCCGAGTCCGTGGGAGTGGACGCCGTGGGAGTACGCCACCGACGGCCGCTTCGCCGGCCGGTGGGATGACCCCGACGGGGTGTGGCGCACCCTGTACTGCGCCGACACTCCCCTGGCCTGCTACCTCGAAGTCCTCGCCTTCGCCCGACCCAGCCCGCAACTGATCGCCGAGCTCGACGACATCGTCGTCGACGACGAAGACGAGCAGGAGTACCCCACGCTGCCACCCGGGCGCGTCCCGCGATCGTGGTGTGAGGCACGGATGCTCGGCCACGCCACCCTGACCGGACGGTTCGCGGTGCCCGCCGACCCGGACAGCCTCGCCACCCTGCGGACGGTGTTTCGACCGCTCGCCATCCGCTACGGACTCGATGACCTCGACACCGCCGCCCTGCGGGACGGCCGGCCCCGCGGTCTCACCCAGGCCATCTCCCGCTGGATCTACGCCCTCACCGACCACGGACAGGCAGCGGTCGACGGGATCGAGTTCGACTCCCGCCACGGCGACCAGCTGCACATGTGGGCGCTCTACGAACGCGCCGCCGACCCCGACATCAGCCCCCACATCGACGTTGTCGACCACTGCCCCATCGACGCCGCGGATCCACACCTGGCCCGCGCCCTGACCCTCCTCGGACTCGAGTGGACCCCCGCCTAGATCGACCTGAAACAGGCGGCGCCGCAACGCCGAACGAGCATCAGTCTCGTTCGACCAGCCGTGGTAATGCCTACGACCGTCTCTTCGACACCGGGATCGCCCACCTGCACCGCTACGCCGCCATGCATGGTTCCAGCTCACCTCCCCGCGGCGCGACGATCGACGGTTTCGCGATCGGTCAGTGGGTCGTCAACCGCCGTGCCGAGTACCGGAGGGGCCATCTGTCGGCCGAGCGGATCCGCCGCCTCGAAACCGAGTTCCCCCGCTGGGTGTGGAATGTGCGTGACGCGATGTTCGACGTCGGCGTGACTCATCTGCACCGTTTCGCCGCCGTCCACGGCACGAGCAACGCCGGAGAAGGCGATGTGGTCGACGGTTTCGAGATCGGCACCTGGGTCGCGTCCCGCCGCGCCGACTACCGCAAAGGCCGACTGTCGGCGGCGCGGATCCGCCGCATCGAAACCGAGTTCCCGGACTGGCAGTGGCTGCCGCAGGACGAGGCCTTCGCGGCCGCGTTCGAGACCGGACTGTCCCACCTGCGCCGCTACGTCGCCCTCCACGGGACCAGCCAGGTCCCCCAGCGGGATCTGATCGACGGGTTCCCGATCGGTACCTGGGTCGCCACCCGCCGCGCCGACTACCGCAAAGGCCGACTGTCGGCCGAGCGGATCCGCCGCATCGAAACCGAGTTCCCGGACTGGCGATGGACGGTACGACCCGCCGCCACGAAGAGCAGGCGGTGACGCCATGCCCAGCGAGCACAACTCCCCGACCGCTGGCCGCCGACGTGCGGACGATCGGCGGTTCGACGCCGGGATCGCACACCTGCACCGCTACGTCGCCGCGCATGGATCGAGCTCGCCACCTCGCGATGCGACGATCGACGGATTTCGGATCGGCGCCTGGGTCGACAGCCGACGCACCGACTACCGGCTCGGCCGGCTATCGCCCGAGCGGATCCGCCGCATCGAAACCGAGTTCCCCGACTGGCGGTGGAACGTGCTCGATGCCGCCTTCGCGGCCGGGATCGACCACCTGCGCCGCTACGCCGCCACCCACGGCACCAGCAACCCCCGCCAGCACGACGTCATCGACGACTTCCCGATCGGCCAATGGGCAGCGAACCGCCGCGCCGACTACCGCACAGGCCGACTACCCCCTGACCGAATCGCGCTGCTCGACAACGAATTCCAGGACTGGCAATGGAATCCCCAGGACGCAGCATCGGCCGCCGCGTTCGAGACCGGCCTCGCGCACCTGCACCGGTATCGAGTAGTGCACGGCACCAGCAACCCCCGCCAGCGCGACGTCATCGACGGCTTCGCGATCGGCCAGTGGGTCGCCAACCGTCGCGCCGACTACCGTCTGGGCCGGCTGTCGGCCGACCGGGTCCGCCGCCTCGAGACCGAGTTCCCGAACTGGCGGTGGACTGTGCGAGGCCGCTCCTAATTCGACCGAAGAACCACGGAGCCGAGGCAACGGATTCAAACCCGTCCAGTGTCAGTTCGAGCGCGATCGACAGCACAGATGCCGCGCGCCCCAGGTCGACCAGGCCAGGTCGCAGAGCTTTTGGCCAATACCGGGACCGGCGGTCAGCTATCGACGCCGAGGGCGAAGACCTGAATGTTGGAGGGGTCTGGTCGTCTAGTCAGGAGGTCACGAGTGCCGCAACACAGGGTGGACATGCGATTGCCGTCTCGACCGGTCGATGTGGGCAACGGCGACACATCGCTGTCGGTCTATGCCGATAACGTCAAGCTTGGCGAGATCGGGCTGTCTCGCGGGGGTGTGACCTGGTGGGCGCGGGACGCGAAGAACCCGACGCGGGATCTGACCTGGGAGCAGTTTGCCCGCTTGATGGAGCAGGGCTAACCCTCGCCTCTGTCAATTTCGGTGCGGCAGGCCCGGTTTCGTGCGTCGTAAGGGGGCCTCACCCGACGACGTAGCGGGCCAAGATCGCCTGGAGCTCGTAGATGTCGACCTGCCGATTGAATTGTCGAGCGATCGGATGCGAGGCACCTGATAGCCAGATCTTCAGTTCGGCGTCCAGGTCGAACGTGCCGGCTGTCTCCACCGAGAAGTGCGTCACCGATCGGTACGGGACCGAGTGATACTCGACCTTCTTGCCCGTGATCCCCTGCTTATCGATGAGAAGGAGCCGTCGGTTCGTGAAGAGGAACACGTCGCGAACCAGGCGGTAGCCGGCGTCGACCGTCTCGCCCTCACCCAAGAGCTTCGCGAACTCCGCTTGCCCCTGACGCGGGTCGATACGACCAGCGTTGCCCATCATCCCGTTCATGATTCCCATGGACCAACTTCTAGCAAAGTGATCGAGATGTCCCCCAAATAGGTGACACCGCAGCGGACTTCGGGAGCCTGACGGGCCAACCAAAAGCGTGACGAAATGCCGGGAGGGCGTAACGCTGTCCGAGTGGGTTGCTATAGGTAGTTGACATTCGATCGGCCAGTGCGCGCCGATCGCCGCTTGTGTGAAAGGCTCTCCCGCTCAATGGCTATGCCCCCGATCCCCCCTGCCGTCTCCTCCTCGTCAGAGCCGCCGGCCGCCCCTTCACCTCGCAGGACTCGATCCCGGGTTCTGATCGGCAGCTGCACCGCTGTGCTGGCCCTGGCGCTGGGGGCATGCGGGACGACCGACACGACCACCGAGCGTGTCGCCGACACCTCGACCCTGCCTGCGACAACGACGTCCGCCCAGACGTCGTCGGAGGTGTCGCTGCCCACCGCGACACCGGTCGTCACGGTGTCGGCGGCACCGGCCGCGAACAAAGCGCTGGCCACGCTGGACACCCTCGAGGTGAAGGGTCGCGCACCCAAGACCGGGTATGACCGTGCGCTGTTCGGGCAAGCCTGGACCGATGACGTGAACGTCGACAGCGGCCGCAACGGCTGCGACACCCGCAACGACATCCTGCGCCGCGACCTCACCAACATCATGCTCAAGCCCGGCTCGAACGGCTGCGCAGTGCAGTCCGGAACCCTGGCCGATCCCTACACCGGCACCACCATCCCGTTCGTGCGTGGCCCCCAGACCTCGTCGGCGGTGCAGATCGACCACGTCGTCGCCTTGTCGGATGCATGGCAGAAGGGCGCCCAGCAGCTCTCCGCGGCCCAGCGAGCAGACTTCGCCAACGATCCGCGCAACCTGCAAGCCACCGACGGCCCCACCAACCAGCAGAAGGGCGACGGTGACGCCGCGACCTGGCTGACGCCCAACCGCTCCTACCGCTGCACCTACGTCGCCCGTCAGGTCGAGGTCAAAGCCGCCTACCAGCTGTGGGTAACCCAGGCCGAGAAGGACGCCATCACCCGCGTCCTCGGTAGCTGCGGCGCCGCGGTGCCGGCACCGACGACCCGCCAGGTCCCCAACACCCGGACCTCGACGGCGACACCGATCCCGGAACCGACCTACACCCCGCCGACGACGACCTACACCCCGCCACCCGCGGCTGAGGCACCCTCGTCGGTCTACTACGCCAACTGCTCGGCAGTCCGCGCCGCGGGCGCGGCCCCGATCTACGCCGGCCAACCCGGCTACAGCAGCAAGCTCGACCGCGACGGCGACGGCGTCGCCTGCGAATAGACACCCCGCCATCCCACACGCCGTCACGACGGTCCTTTCGGAACGTCGTGACGGCGGTCTAGGCTGCGGGCGCGGCACCCTCCCGGGTGTTGCGAACCCCGTCGTCGAGAACTCTCAAGGAGTGGTCATGGCTGGAATCGCAGACAAGTTCGACAAGGCATACGAAGACAAGTCGCTGGCCGAGCTGGCCGATGCGCCGGTCGCGGCGCTGCAAGGCGTCAGCGACGGCGACGCCGAAAAGCTCCAGGCGGCGTTCAACATCAAGACCGTGCGCGACCTGGGCACCAACAAGTTCTTCCTCTGGGCTCAGGCGGTCGCCAAGCTCGCCGAATAGACCGGCCAGCCCGCGCGGAATACCGCGAGTGGGGCCGCCGTTGACTCGTGCGACGGTGGCGGGCT